>NZ_JBHFNP010000347.1:0-10000 GCF_041929235.1 Microseira sp. BLCC-F43 | reverse complement strand
ACAACGATCGATCCCGGCTTGCCAAGCGAAGCGACAACAACGATCGATCCCGGCTTGCCAAGCGAAGCGACAACAACGATCGATCCCGGCTTGCCAAGCGAAGCGACAAGAACGATCGATCCCTGCTTGCCAAGCGAAGCGACAAGAACGATTCACCCCTCCTTTGTCAGGGGGGAGACAAGATTCCTTCTTAGCCCCCCCTTGGCAAGGGGGGGTAGGGGGGGGATCGCCTATATTCCTGAAGATCGGCAAAAAATGGGTTTAGTTTTGAGTTTTAGCATCGCTAGAAATCTGATTCTAAAAGTTTTTTATTTGTTGCCTTTCTGTCGTCGTTGGTTGCTTCAGTACCCGATAATAAATGATAATGCAACATCGGCAATTAACGGGTTTGATATTCGGGCTGAAAATCCATCTGTTAAAGTTAGTCAATTATCGGGTGGAAATCAACAAAAAGTTGTCTTGGCGCGGGAACTTTCTGGGGAACCAGATTTAATTATCGCCATGCAACCAACGCGGGGATTGGATGTGGGGGCGACAGAATACGTGCAGCAAAAACTATTAGCAGAAAGAGAAAGAGGGGCGGCGATACTGTATATTTCAACCGAATTAGAAGAGGTGATGATGATGAGCGATCGCATTGCCGTCATGTATGAAGGAAAATTTGTGGATATCCTAGATGCTAGTACCGCTACTGTCGAACAAATCGGTTATTTGATGACAGGTGGTAAGGTTTTAGCCAGAGAAGAGTAGCGGGTACAATAGTTGTTAGGTACAATTGAGGAAAACTATTCCCAGGTGAATTTATGGCAACCCTTTACTTGGAAAACGTCCCCGATGAATTGTATGAAAAATTGCAACAATTAGCGGCAGCGCAAAATCGCTCAATTGATGCACAAGTACTGACACTGTTAGAAAGTGCTTTGAAAAGTGAAACAAAACCACTACAAGAGGAAACGCCTAAAAAGTCTGTACAAGAAATTTTAGCTGAGATCAACCGACGCCGCCAGTCGCTTCCGCAAGATCTCGGATTACCTGATAGTACCATTCTACTAAGAGAAGACCGCGATAGATGACAACACCTCTCCGATACGTTGTAGATGCAAGTCTAGGCATCAAGCAATTTATTCCAGATCCACTATCCTCTAAAGTAGTGGATCTGTTTGCTCGCCTTTCCTATCCTGAAACTGAAATATACGTCCCGGATCTGTTTTATATCGAGTCTGCTAATATCCTCTGGAAATATGTCCGCGCTGGGCGTTATGCTGTTGCTTTAGCACAGGGAAATTTAAGCAGTCTGAGAGCTTTACCGTTAAGAGTAGTTTCGACGGCTGAGTTAATGGAGGAAGCTGTTAATATCGGCTTGAATTATGGAATTACCGCTTATGATGCGTGTTATGTTGCGCTTTCTCAGCAAGTTAGTGCGCCGCTATTGACGCTTGATGAAAGGTTGGTTAGGGCTGTGGCTGCTGCGTCTTATGATGTGCGATCGCTGAATGATTTTACCATTCCACCATTGCCATAATCATAGTTTTTATGTTTCCTGAATTTGATTTATCTCAATTACCATTTCAGTATTTAGCACAACGGGACAGTTTACCTGATTGTCCGGCTATTTACTTTGCCATTGACTCTAACCAGAGAGTCTTGTACGTAGGTAAGGCAATTAAACTCTTAACAAGATGGAAAGACCATCATCGTTTTGAACAGCTAAACAAACTTAACCGTAAAAGTCCTATCAAGTTAGCTTGGATGGTTTGTCCTAACGCTCCGGAATTACTTTCAAAAGCTGAATCTTACTTGATAGATTTTTATCAACCTTTACTCAATCAAACACCTGTACCAGCTAAGAAAATAATTCCCGCAGAGGTAGTTTTACAGCCGAATCTTGCCAAGCTATCCAAGTATGTTGTGATATTTGGTGTTGATACCGCTCAAGACTCTGGTATTCCTACTGTATATATAAAATATGATTGGTTGTATAGAAGTCCTATCCGGACAATACGCAGTATTTTTAAAGCTGACAATAAAAAACCTACTGGTTTGAGATGGAGTGAATACTGTAGACGACAGTATAGTTTTTGGAAAGCTACTTGCAACGGTGTAGCTATAGATATTGCGCCTTGGGATGGGGTATTGTATTTACGGGATAAAGCAGTAATACAAAAATTGGCTGGTGTAGAAATGCTGGCTTTACGCGATCCAGAGTTTACAAACATCAAAAACTCATCGCTTAGAGAACAATTACCAGGATTGGCTATATTAGAACATGACCCTATACCTCTTTTATGGTTACAATAAGAGTTTTTCTAAATTCCGCCTAACGACTAAAGTCGCGGCTATACAAACAAAGACCGCCTGCGCGGTCTAAAATACAAAAACTATTCTCAGCCTGCTAAGCTACGGCTTAATTCCGCCTAACGACTAAAGTCGCGGCTATACAAACAAAGACCGCCTGCGCGGTCTAAAATACAAAAACTATTCTCAGCCTGCGTAGGCAGGCTTGGTTTGTCTAGCCACAGACTTCAGTCTGTGGGAGCCTAAACGTAAGTCCCAAAGTGATGCAAACTAACCGGATTCAACCTTTACTATTACCAATTTTATCACCGCTAATAGCGATCGCACTCTCCCTACTCGTCGGTGCTATTCTAATTCTGCTAGCAAAAGCAAACCCGATCGCCGCTTACGGCATTCTGATTCAAGAATCCCTCACCAATTATTACGGTTTTGGCAATATGCTAACCAAAACCGCACCTTTATTGTTATCCAGTTTAGGCGTATTGCTGGCATTAAAAGCAGGGTTATTTAATATTGGCGCAGAAGGACAAATTTACATGGGTGGACTCGGTAGCGCCTTGGTGGGATTATTCTGGCACGGAATACCGGGATTGATTCACGTACCCCTGGCATTATTGGGAGGATTCCTTTTCGGTGCAATTTGGGGATTCATTCCCGGATATCTCAAAGCAATGCGAGGCGTAAATGAAGTAATAACTACCTTATTACTCAACTACGTAGCGCTAAATTTTATTGGATATTTAGCAAACAATCCGTTAAAAGAACCTGGTGCGCCGAGTGCTTATTCTTCGCTGATTTCTGAATCTGCCAGATTGCCAATTATTATGCCCCAAACCCAAGCTCATGCGGGGATTTTTGTTGGGTTATTGGCGACGGTAATATTGTGGGTAATCTTGGCGCGATCGCCTCTAGGATATCAAATCGAAGCCGTCGGTTTAAATCCAGTTGCCGCGCGTTATGCAGGTATGTCCGTAGAAGGTACTATCATTGCTGTGATGGCGATAGCGGGAGTATTGGCGGGATTGGCGGGTGCGGGTGAGGTAATGGGGCTAAAATATCGCTTATTCGACCGCTTTTCGCCGGGATATGGATTTGATGCCATTGCGATCGCGCTCCTGGGTCGCGGTAACATTGGCGGTATCCTCCTCACCTCCGTCTTTTTCGCCATCCTCCGCAGCGGTGCAAATGTCATGCAACGCAGTGCAGGTGTTCCCGTCACCGTCGTTTACGCCATTCAGGGATTAACCGTATTATTCATTGCCATTAGTTTTGCCATCGAACGACGGATAAATCCTTAGTAATTGGTAATTGGTAATTGGTAATTGGTAATCGATTTTCCTATTACCAATCATCCATTACCCATTACCCATTACCCATTACCAATTACCGATTAAAAAGAATACCCTCTAGACTCGAACATCTCCTCGCAACACACTGGAGTAATATCTTTAAATCCCAAACTTTCCAGGTGCGATATCCATTCAGAGGGAGTATCTTCTTCAAATTCCAGCGCCCCTAATAGTCTTGCCACATCAACAACTTCTGGAACCGTCCAAAGCATATAACCTTGCCAATTAACCCCCAAACAAAGCCACCCCGGCACATTACCATTGTTAAACTTATTTGAACCTTCACAACTCGCTCTAAAGCAGTAGATTTGACCTTTTGACATAGTGCGTCTGTTTCTCAATTTTGTTGCTAAAATCATAGGACTTACAACAGAGATGCTCGTGTCAGGGTATCTTGACATACCCAACGCCAGCAAGGGTCGCATATTCCCAAAACTTACCCACGGTAAACTCTGAAATCCCCCCAAGGCATTGGGGGTTGGGGGGATCGATGCGTAAGTCCTGATTGCTATAAAATTTAAAACAGCATTTCGTTCAACCTCTAAAAATTATTGAATTTCTTCAACAAGTTAGCACTTGCACACCCCCATCCAAAGCAACATCGATCTAAAATCTAAAATCAATTAATGACTAACTTTCTGACTGACTATCTAGTTGCCAGCTTACGCCTTGCAGTACCCTTAGCTTTTGCTGCGCTTGGCGGATTGTTATCAGAACGATCTGGCGTGTTAAATATTGCTTTAGAAGGAATGTTACTATCCGGCGCATTTGTCAGTGCTGCTGGAGCTTTTTTTACCGGCAATAGTTGGATAGGAATTTTATTAGCAATCTTCATCGGCGGATTGGTGGGAATTCTCCACGCCTATCTTTGCATCACCTTACGAGTCGATCAATTAGTCTCCGGACTGGCAATTAATCTTACCGCAGCGGGATTGACTTCTTTCTGGGCGCGTATTTTGTTCAACAGCAAACAAGCGCAGTCATTACCAGGCATTAATATTATCGGCATTCCCGGCTTAAAAAATATCCCGATTATTGGAGATATTCTTTTTAACGAAGACCCTCTGGTTTACCTGTTATTTTTATTAATTCCTCTTCTAACGTATATTTTATTTCGCACCAGTATCGGTTTATCCTTGCGAGCGGTTGGAGAATACCCACGCGCCGCCGATACAGCCGGAATTTCTGTTAAATTAGTGCGGTATGTAGCCGTGACTCTCAGCGGTTGTCTGGCTGGATTAGGAGGTGCTTATCTCGCCTTAGTCCACGTCAAATTTTTTGTAGAAGATATGAGTGCAGGCAAAGGTTTTATTGCCCTAGCTGCCTTGATTTTTGGCAGGTGGCATCCCGTTAGCACATTTTTTGCTTGCCTGTTATTTGGAGCAACCGAAGCCTTGCAACTGCGAATTCAAGCCTTTAATTTAAATATTCCCTATCAATTTTTAGTCATGTTGCCTTATCTTATTGCCCTATTCGCGTTAGTGGGATTAGCCGGAAAGTCTACACCCCCCGCAGCATTGGGTATTCCTTATATTCCAGAAAGTCGCGATCGCTGAGTGCAGTCATGCATGTAAAAGCGATCGATCAAATTAACCTACGACCAAATCTAGCTTTCTTGACAAAAGCAAATTATGAATGCTACTTTAGAGAGAAGTAAAAGATATTTTTTACACGTAAAAACTGAATTAAGCTAGACAAGGAGAGTGGCAAGCCCATGAGTAACCCAACACCAAAAGTTTTACTTGTCATTGAACAATGCAATCCAGATTGGGCTTCTGTTCCCCTCGTAGGATATAATTATTACAAGGAAATTAGCAAGTTAGTCGATGCAACGCTTGTCACCCATGAAAGAAATAAGCAGGCGATTGAAAATAAAAAAAAGCATGAAAACGTTGTTTACATAACAGAAAGTAAATTAAGCAGAATATACTATAAATTTGTCGCAAAAGTGGCAAATAGGGGAAGAGTAAATTGGCCTCTTTACCACGCATTGAATTACCTAATATATGCCGAATTTAATCACCAAGTATACGAAGAATTCAAAGATAAAGTATTGCGGGGAGAATATGACTTAGTTCATGCAATCACTCCAATGCTGCCTCGATATGCGGTTAAAATAGTTAAAGCATGTAAGAAAACACCTTTTCTTATAGGGCCAGTTAATGGCGGTGTTCCTTTTCCAGCAGGTTTCCAAGATATAGCCAAACAAGAATTTGCTTACTTGAATTTTTTAAGAGCAGTTGGTCGATTCTTGGTCCCAGGCTATAGAGAAACTTACAAGAAAGCAGACAAAATATTAGCAGGTTCGACTTTTACATTAAATCTGTTGAAAGAACTGTTTTCACTACCAGACGACAAAATTAACTTGTTTTATGAAAATGGCATTGAAAGTATTTTTTTAGATGCCCAGGAAACCCGCAAAGAAAACAACAAGGTTAACTTACTTTTTGTAGGCAGGTTAGTACCTTATAAAGGTGCAGACATGTTGATTGAAGCAATCGGTAAACTTCCAGGTTCAATCAAGGAAAAAATCGTGCTAACAATTGTGGGAAATGGTTCGGAAAAAGCCAGCTTAGAAGCTAAAGTCCAGGAGTTAAATTTAGGCGAAATTGTCAAATTTACAGGCTGGGTTAACCAAGAAGAGACACTTCTCTATTATCGAGAATCAGATATATTTTGCTTCGCTTCAATTCGAGAATTTGGGGGAGCAGTGGTACTGGAAGCGATGGCTTGTGGACTTCCCTGCATTGTGGCGAACAATGGTGGAATTGGGGAATATGTAACTGAAGAAACCGGATTTAAAATCGAACCCGTTTCCAGAGACTATTTAACGCAAGAGTTAACCCAAAAAATTCAGATTTTGGTTGAAAACAAAGAACTAAGGCAAAAAATGTCTGCCAAATCAATTGAAAGAGTTCGAGAATTTACCTGGTCAGAAAAAGCAAAAAAAATCGTCGAAATCTACCAGTTAATGATTAATAATTAACGCGCGAAGCAACCCGAAACACCGCTTGCCTTATTTGGTGCCATACATGCGATCGCCTGCATCTCCAAGTCCAGGAATGATATACCCGTTTTCGTCCAAATATTCATCAATCGCAGCGGTATAGATAGGCACATCCGGATGTTGCCCGTGGAAATGGGTAATACCTTCGGGTGCTGCTAACAAGCACAAAAATTTTATTGATTTCGGGTTGACTTCTTTAAGTCTATCCACCGCTGCAACTGCTGAATTACCCGTTGCCAGCATCGGATCGACTACTAACACATCTCGCTGATCGATATCGTGGGGAACTTTAAAATAATATTCAACTGCTACGTGGGTGCTCGGGTCGCGGTACAATCCAATATGTCCGACCCTTGCTGAAGGAATTAATTCTAAAATTCCGTCTAAAAGTCCTTGCCCTGCCCGCATAATCGAGACAATTACCATTTTCTTATCCGCCGCAAGCATAGGAGCAAACATTGGGGCAAGCGGCGTTTTAATTTCTTCGTATTTCAGCGGTAAATCTCGCGTTACTTCGTAGGCTAATAGAATGCCAATTTCGTGCAAAAGTTGACGAAATTTTCCCGTACTGGTTTCAGCTTGACGCATCAGCGTCAACTTGTGTTGAACTAATGGATGCTCAATTACAGTAACTTCGGTTTTCATTTTTTCTTACTTATTTAATTAATCTGAAATTAAAACACCGTTCCATCACTTTCTATTTGAATTGGCGGAACCCCACCTGGTCTTAATTGTGCGGCAATTTTTCTTCCAGCATTCCAAGTTCCTCCTTGTAAAATTTTGACTAGGGGTAATTGGGATTCGTTCAGGTTCAACTTTTCGCGAATTGCTGCGGCAATTTGATCTAAAAGAATCACGGTTAATGCCCGCCATTCAACAATCACCTCAGATCCAGGCAAGTGACGTTCCTGAAGCATATCCTCCCTCGCGACTTGGAGCAATCCCATATCCAGGCATAATCCACCATTGCGATATTCTGGCAATCCCGTCATTTCCTCTAGTCCGGTAATTTCTACGCCGAGTTCTTCGAGGGGTTCTAGCAGCGAGTAGGTTAACCACTGGGATAGTTTGTGGAATGGGATATAGCGTACGCTCTCCTTCTCCCCCCCTAAAGCTGGATGAATCCAGACATCCCCTAAGTTTACTCGTGTAATGGTCAAACGCCCAGGCCATATTTCCCCAATTCCCTCTAAAACGGCAGTTAGTACCAAAGATGCAGGCAGGTGGACAGAGGGGCGGGTGGGCTGGTGAGAAAATGTACTTATTTTATTTTGGAGCAGGTAATCTACTAAGTTGCCGGGGCGCCGGTTTTCTTCGCCAAAAAATATCGGATTTTGAGTTAGTATCTCTCCTAAGCGTTGCAGCAATTTAACTCGCCCCTCTAAACCTACTAACGGGTTTTCTGGACTGACTTGAAATCCTGGGGCTAGCTTTTGTATTGTTATTGCTTGTAGTCCTTTTGCATCTGCTTGTAAAGGTTGTTCTGGGTTACTAGAAAAAACACCTTGACAAAACATCCTCAAACTCGCTACCGCCAACCCTTCGGAACGGCGAAATACCTGTCCCGTTTCCCGTTCGTAATATTGCCAATCTGCACCCGCACCCGCATCGAGTAAAACGCTGATAATGGCTAAATCGAATTTTACTTTCGCTTTTTCAATTGCTGTTAGTTTCGCCAAAGATATATCTAATTCGGCAAGGCGCGCACTATCTCCCACCTCAAAATGTCGCCAGCGACTGTGAAAAGGGATGTTTAAATCGGGATAATTTTCCCGCATCACCTCGATGACGTAATCCGCTGTTTTGTCTAATTTTGATAAGTCGCAGCGAAAGTAATTGAGTTGGCGATCGCACGCTAATTTAAACATGCGATCGCATCTCTCCCGAATCGCCGCCGGAGTTCTCAAGTATGCGATCGTTTGTTGGTCATTCATCATGCTCTAGAGTTTACCAATTGTCGCGCTTTCCCTCACCACTTGACATTCTCCCATTATTTTGATATTTTTATAAATATGGAAAAAACAAATACCCCTCTAGATGCGACCTCAGTCGAGAAAATCGCTGAAACATTCGCTGCCTTGGGGCAGATTTCGCGCCTCCAAATCGTGCGCCTGTTGCTTTCTGCCTACCCAAAAGGACTTCCAGCAGGCGAAATTCAGCAAAACTTGGGGATTTCTGCCCCTACCCTGTCTCACCACCTGGACAAGCTGCGTCAGGTGGGACTGCTGAATATGGAGAAGGACAGACAGTGGATTTGGTACAGCATCCGCCCTGAGACACTCAAGCTGTTAATCGATTTTTTCTACGCAGAGTGTTGCACCCGCAATCAAGTTGTGGAGTTGGACCCAGGGGAATTGCCAACCAAGTCCAGCCAGAATTCCTGCTGCTAATGACTTGATAGCAGGGGTACTGTTTTTTTCCCATTTAGTTCGATGATTGTAAAAATACAAAAGGAAAGAGTCATGTCTACTCTCAAAACCCACGTGGCGCTGAAAGTTACTGACATTGAAAAGTCCGTCGCTTTCTACCGGGCAATGTTTGGCGTTACCCCAGTCAAGCACAAATCCGACTACGCCAAATTCGACCTAGAAAATCCTGCCCTTAATCTCACCCTGAACCTGACCGAGAAAGTACAATCCCACGGCGCACTATCCCATTTAGGCATCCAAGTTAACAGTACCGCAGAGGTGAAAGCTGCAATTGACCGCTTTACCCAAGCTGGTTTAAGTTTATTTGAAGAACAGGACACCGACTGTTGCTATGCCCTCCAAGACAAAGTATGGGTGACTGACCCGGATGGTAACCGCTGGGAAATCTTTGTAGTCAAGGTGGGAGATACTGCGCCAGAGCAAAATATTGGTGCAGTTGGTGCAGTTGAAATGAAGGCTAAAAAGCCTTGCTGTGCCTAGTAGGGGTGAGTAATTTTTCAACCTCAGAACTTACGTAAAGAAACCGGGTTTCTATAAGGAGTTCTCAAGTATGCGATCGTTTGTTGGTCATTCATAAAGCAAAACCCTTCGTTCAAAGCAGTAGGGAACATCAATTAGCTTTGTCGCCAGCACAAAGTTCCTCTAGCCTTAGCCCCTACCAATGATTCAGATGCAACCGGATTTGATATTACCGGAAATCCCCAGACAGGTTAGGCCAGACAGCTACTCCAGGCGCTTGTCAATTAGGGCAATGAGTTGAGCGATGCTTTGCTGCACTTTTAGCCCAAACCAAAAGAAGCCCCACATCTGACCGAAGGCAGTGTGGGATGAATTTTGGGGTAATCAGGTTGCGTCCCCCGACCTATGTTGACCGTCAGTCAACGCGGGAGTGGGGACAGCGACTTGATTACCAATTTCTG
>NZ_JBHFNP010000346.1:0-12920 GCF_041929235.1 Microseira sp. BLCC-F43 | reverse complement strand
TACCGCCGTCCGAGACTCCTGTCAGCTTGTGGGATACTTGGGATTTTCGCGGTCTGTGGAATCAGTCGATGTTGGTTTCCCAGGGTTCTCCCCCGAATAACTTGCCGCTGTTGTACCCAGTGCCGTGGCAATTTTATCCCAGGTAGTTAAATTATTGGGGATTCATCTCACCGCCAAGCTGACGCTATGGCGGGAGCCTTCTGCTGTTCGAGTTAAACTTCTATAAGGGGTGCAAAAACTAAACCTGACAAGATGGATATATAGACGCTCATGACAACAGAAGAAGCAATCTTATTTATAGAAGCTACCCTGGAAGCCAAAACAGGTAAACAACTAAGTAACCCAGAAAAAGAAATCCTCAAAGCTGCTTGGGAAAACGAAACCTACAGCAGCGTTGCCGACAGCTTATACTTGAGTATCGGGCATGTTAAAGATTTAGCCTCCCTGTTATGGCAACGTCTTTCAGACGCACTTGGGGAAAAAGTAACCAAGAATAACTTTCGCCGTTTAGTCGAGCAGCTTTGCGGCGTACCCACTCGCCCCTCTGTGAAAATAGAAGTAAGGGAAACCGATCAACCTACAGACCCCAAAGCGAATATCCTAATTGTTGATGACCTGATAGAAAACCTGCGATTTTTAACAGAATTATTGACTAAGCAGGGTTACAAAGTTCGCAGCGTCACCAATGGCAACATGGCATTAAAAACAGTCCGCAATAACCCCCCGGATGCGATTTTGCTCGATATTAAAATGCCTGATATGGATGGGTATCAAGTCTGCCTTGCCCTAAAAGCCGATGAAGATACCTCAGAAATTCCCGTGATTTTCTTAAGTGCGCTCGACCAAGTTATTGATAAAGTCAAAGCTTTTCAAGTCGGAGGAGTAGATTATATTACAAAACCCTTTCAGCCAGAAGAAGTAATTGCCCGCATTCAAACTCAACTGACCATGCAACAACAAAAACACCAGCTGCGACAGCAAATAGAGCGACATCAACAAACCGCAGAAATTCTCTACCAATCTCGCGCCCTACTTGCAAGTTTATTGAACAATTCCTTAGATGGACTGGCAGCGATGCAAGCGGTAAGAGATACGATAACTGGAGATATCCAGGACTTTCGCTGTTTGGTAGTTAATCCTGTCATTGCTAAACTATTTGGCAAAAAACGAGAAGACCTTATGGGTAAGTTAGTGGTCAAGAAACAACTTAATCAACTCACTCCACGATTGTTTGATTCATTGGTGCAAGTTGTTGAAACAGGAGAAGTCCTGGAGCAAGAATTTTATTGGAACTCTGATGACTTTCAGAAATGGTATTCCTTGATTGCCGTTAAATTTGGAGATGGTTTTTCGATTACCATCCGCGATATCACAGAATTTAAGCAGCTTAAATTAAAGTTAAAGCTGCAAGCGGATTTTGCCTGAACAGTAGTGTGTGGATGGCTAATTGCTCGCTTGCTAATTGCTCGCTTGTCAATTGCCTCCTCCAGCAGCCATTAGCGATTAGCTATTAGCAGTTACACAACCGTTGCAAGAGGACATGATATTACCCATGGGGAGCCAAAAACCCGGTTTCTCGGATCGCCCTTTGTTTTTTTGCGTAAGTCCTGATGAATTATCTGCAATTCTGGCTGCTGGCGCTGTTTCTGAACTTTATTTTTGACCAACTAACGGTTCAGTTAAATCCAAAATTTTTTCAAACTCAAACTTATTAACCCAATCCTTGAGAGCGATCAACTCAAGAGCATGAGATGAAGGAATTTCCTCAATTAGTTGAGAAACTAATTCCGAATCTGCGTCCAGAGCGGCTTCATGCAATTTAGCAATCCATTTCTTGGACATAGCTGCTAGTATAACTGTTAAATTTAACGGTTCAACAGTCACATTTCCAGGGCGAGAATGCGGATCTTTTTCCTCATAAATATAACTCACTCCCAGATATTTAGCCATGATGTCAAAGATAGTTTCTTCTGGGAATGGTTTTCGCACAAAATCATTGCAGCCAGCCGATAAAACCACCGACTTTTCTTCTTCAAACACGCTAGCAGTGAGCGCAATGACAGGGGTGGCTTGACCTTTGGTCGTGCTTTTAATGCGTTTCGTTGCTTCATACCCATCCATCACGGGCATGAGCATATCCATCCAAATCAAATGGGGTGACCATGATTCCCAAATTTCAATCGCTTCACTACCGTTACTAGCTTCTCGTACCTCAAAACCAACGGGCGAGATCAGTTGAACTAACAATTGACGATTTATATCGCTATCATCCACCACCAAGATGCGATATTTTGGTTGGTTAGGAGCAAGGGCAATAAGGCGACGACTTTGGGGTTGGTTCTCAAATATCCCATCAGCAATACCCACGGGAATGTCAAATAAAAACCTTGTGCCTTCTTTTGGTATTGCGTCGTCGTTCAATTCCCTGGGAGGGGTTCCCGGAGTAAACATTTTACCGCCACTGATAACGGTTATTTTACCCCCCATCAACCTGACGAATTGATGGCTAATCGTTAATCCTAATCCCGTTCCTTCCTGCACTTTTTGCCCGGATGTGGTTTGTACAAAGGGTCGGAATAGTTTGTTGAATTCTTCAGCAGCAATACCAACGCCTGTGTCTTTTACTTCAAATTGAATTCTCCTCTTGCCCTTGTCAGGTGTCAGTTGTGTTTGTTTTTGGCGAATTACGACTCTTACGCTCCCAGATGCAGTAAATTTAATCGCATTACCGATTAAGTTAATCAGTACTTGCCGCAATTTAACTTCATCGGTGCGAATATATTTGCTTACATCAGGCCCACAGTCAAATTCTAACTGTAAACCTTTATTTTTCGCTCTCAAAGAAAACATATCTTCCACATCTGCCAGTAAGTAGTGGAGGTTGAAGTTATTTTCCGATAGCGCCATCCTTCCTGCTTCAATTTTCGAGAGGTCAAGCACCTGATTAATCAAAGTCAGCAGATGTTCTCCACTGCGATGAATAATGTGCAGGTTTTCCAGTTGTTTTTTTGAGAGATTTGCATCATAATTCATCAGTTGGGAAAAGCCGAGAATGGCGTTAAGGGGAGTTCGCAATTCGTGGCTCATGTTGGCGATGAAAATGCTTTTGGCACGGTTAGCGGCTTCGGCTGCTTCTTTTGCTTGTTGCAGTTCAGCTTCGGCAAGTTTGCGCGAACTAATATCCTCTACTGAGCAAAGAATTTGGGTGGGGAAGCCCAAATCATCTCTAGAAAATACTACTTCTCGCGCCAAAAGCCAACGCCACTCCCCATTCTTGTGTCGGAAGCGATATTCGGTGGAGAGAACTTCATTGTCGCCAAGATTGATGAAGCGACGCGATATGTCTTTCCATAAGTGTTGGTCATCTGGATGAAAGCAATCGATTAACCACTGTCTAGAAGCTTGGGAAATTTCTGCCTGCGAGTAGCCTAAAACTGTAGTATACTGCTGGTTAAGATAAATATTTGTTCCCTGCTTAAGGTCAAAGAGAAACAAAATTTGCGGCACCGTATCGGCAAGTTTTTGCATAAAATATTGGCTATTGCGTAATGCTGCTTCAGCTTGTCGGCGAGCGCGGATTTCCTGTCTCAATCGGGTATTGCGCTCGATTAATTTTTGATTTCTTTGCCGCAGTTGTGCTTGCATAGAACGCAAGTTGAGTTGATATTGTATCCGCGCTAACACTTCTTCTACGTAAAAGGGTTTTATAATATAATCAGCCCCCCCAATTTGAAAGGCTTTAGCTTTATCTAACCCTTCGGAGATCGCACTTAAAAAAATAACGGGTATATCTTTGGTTTGCGGGTCGGCTTTCAGTCTTTGACACAGTTCATAACCGTCTAAATTGGGCATAAGTATATCAAGTAAAATTAAGTCTGGCGGACTTTTTTTCACAGCTTCTAGGGCTAAATATCCATCAGGAACGGGGCGCACGGCGTAGCCATTTTCTCGTAAAACCTTAACTAACAAACGTAGGTTATCAGGAAGATCATCAACCACTAATATTTTTGCTATAGTTTTGGTGTTTTGAGGTAGAGCCATCTGAGTTTTCGGTCTGGTTTTCAAAAGTCCAGCGCGGCAATGTTATGGAAGATTTAACTCAAAGAGGGTTTGGGGGCGATGTTCGTCTTGCGCTGTAGGTTGATTCTCGGTGTCTGGGTAAAAACCTGACTGTACAAAGGTGTAAGTCTTCCAAAGTCATTTGGCAGCTAGTACCTTTGGACTCTGGGGAAGCAAAACGCCTATGCAATCGGGCTGTCGGATTCATAAATCGGCAACGGTTTGTGACTAGATAAGTGGCGAAAAACCCGTAAGGGAAGTAACTAGGAATGCCCGAGCGTGAGGTAAGGAAAGCCATCGCTGTAGAGTGTACAGCGTCGGGAGGATGTCAACTTTTTTCTGCCCAAAGGGACTGGTACTGTTTAACTGAATCTTCGGAAAGAGGAAGCAGAAATTCGCTTTGTTTTATAATTTCCGCTGGTGGCAAAAGTACCCGATTGTTTTTTAAGGAATCTGGTATCTCTTCGGGTTTCATGCTGACTAAGATGGGTGAGACAGCTTGGGTAAAGCGAGAAAGTTGACGCGCAATGTTTGGTTGCCAACAGAAATCAATCCATTGTTGCACCAAAGGCGGAGTATCTGGACTTTTTTCGTTTTTGGGACGTACCCATAAATCTGCCCAAAGAGCGGTGCCAGATTGGGGAACCACTAGCTCAATTTGACGATAGCGTCGCGCCAGAGGCAATAAATCGGTAGACCAACCGACAGCCAGCCAGGTGTCTCCTAAAATTAGGGGTTGTTGGTAGGCATTAGAACTATAAAATTTAACTTGCCGATCCAGGGCGCGAAGGTTTTCTTTCAGTTGTGGAACTTTGTCAAGATTTGGGGTGTTGTAGGATAAGCCTAGTTTCTTTAAAGTCAGCCCGATGACTTCCCGTGGTTGGTCGAGTAAGGAAATGCGACCTTTGCAGTCCTCCCGCCACAAATCCCACCAGTCTGTAGGCGGCTTCAAACCACTCGAATTAAATTTATCGCGACGATAGGCAATAACCGTGCTGCCCCATCGGTAAGGCGCCCCCCAAATTTTTCCGTTTGGATCTGGTTGTCCAGTGTCGTTACGTCGCACGAGTTGTTGCCACTCTTGCGGTAATTGCTGCCAAGCTTTGAGCTGTTTTGGGTCGAGGGGTTGAATTAGCTTCTGTTTAATTGCTGGGGCTAACCAATAATCCCCCAATGTGACCAAATCGGCAGTGGGAGTGGTTTGTTGACCGCCAAAAGGCAACAGCCGCGATCCCAGATCGTTATCGGTTGATTTTTTCTGCATCGATCGCAGGCGTGTAAATAAGTCCAATAGCTGAGCTTCCGCCACAAAATCCAATTTGGCTGACTGCTGCAATCCCTGGCGAAATTCATCTAAAATTTGGGCTGGGATAGAATCTTTCAGCAGCCGTACTTTCAACGCTGTCCCAGGGTTGCGATCGCACCCGCTCACTAGCCCAGACAACGTCAGGCTTCCCGCACCGACTAAAAAAGACCGTCTCTTCATCTGATTTTGGCTCGTGGCTGCTCATATCCCGCTCTTTTAGATTATCTTAAGCGGTTTTGCAGCGTTATAGGTAATGGGTAATGGGTAATTGGTAATGGGTAATTGGTAATCGAATATCCACAGAACTTAGGCTCATATTCCGGGTTTCTCTTAGAATAAACCCGGTTTCTGGCCTCGACCTGCGTCCCTCCCGATCCACCTACTACCCTTTTGACCCTTAGCCGCCAAAA
This sequence comes from Microseira sp. BLCC-F43, assembly GCF_041929235.1. NCBI lineage: Bacteria > Bacillati > Cyanobacteriota > Cyanophyceae > Aerosakkonematales > Aerosakkonemataceae > Microseira > Microseira sp. BLCC-F43. The sequence continues at coordinate 7,145 of NZ_JBHFNP010000346.1, read as the reverse complement.
TTGTTCGCTTTCCTTCTAGTAATTTTTTCCTATTTAGCTGCCGAGTTAACGTAAAGTTTTATAACAAAACTGAAAAGCAGATGATAGTGCCATTTCTATCAAAAGTTAAATAATCCTATTGTTAGATTACTTTTAACTTATTGTTCTTTAGGATGAAGGAAGCAATCAGCACTCATTGGGGCTTGGCATGGATTCATTACAAAATCAAGTCACCGCTTTGAATCACAAAGTGGATGCACTGTATCAAATTATCGAGCAGCTAAGCAATAAATTATCCGAAGTTATCTCTGAGGTAAGGCTAACGGCTGGCTCTAGCATTGACGGCTCGCCGCTGAAAACCAACGAAAGACGCTACTCCGCTTTAGCTAATAGCCGTCTCGATACGGCTTTTGCACACAAAGATGTCCTAGTTGATACCAACTACTTAGATGCTGGTTCTACTACCCGCGAAAAAGAGTTGTCACCAGAAATACAAATCCAACGGCTAACCGCACAACTAACAGCAGCATACAACCGCATTGCCGCTTTAGAAGAACAATTACTCGCTCAAAGAGTTCATTAACCCGGTAGTTGACCTGACATTAGCTTGCTTTGTCGCAAATGTATGGAAGGCGTGCGTCGTTTCCCAACAGACAAGGAGTTTTCCTTGTCTGTTTTTGATTCGGGACTTACGCAAGGGCGTTGCCATCACCAAAGTTTCGACCAAAATCTCTAGCTGACAAATCAACGATTTTTCAGAGAAACTTTGGTGTTTGCGTAAGTCCTATGATTGATATTTCCGCTTTAATTGGCGAAACGTTCTGCGATTGATTCAATTGCTTGAAGTAGTTGAGTTTGCTTCCAGCCTTTGTATAAAGAAGCCGCTATGCAGGAAGCACCCGCTCCTACGCCTTCCTTTACATATCCTTGTTCGTAAGCTTGTAGCTTTCCGTAACGCGAGGTAACAAAACTCAGCTGGGTAGCGATCAAAGGTACTGAGCCAATTTCTTGTGCCAATCCTACCGTGTCGCCCGTGGGGTCTTCTGCCACCCAGCGGGTTGTGCCGACGACAATTTGTTCGGGTTGCCAATTGAGGGCATATTTTAGGGCGATGTCTCGCATCAGCGCGTAGACGGCGAGCATTTGCGTCCCACCAGCGAGCATAACACCCGTTGTCCGACTTGCTGCGATCGCCATCCCAGCCACCACCACCTGCATCGGATCTCCCACCGCTGCAATTAACTCTAGCGGGGGCCCCTGGGCCCCTGGGCCCAGGGGCCCAGGGGAATTTGAATGTACATTCTCCTCATCTCCCCTGCTCCCCTGCTCACCTGCTCCCCATCTCCCCTGCTCCCCTACTCCCCATCTCTCCCTCGCCGCTTGCAGTCCTGCTTGCACGATCTCCCACTTCTGGGCATGATTGCATTGGGGGTGGCTGCTATTGACCTTTCCAGCGGCTTTGATACCCAAGCCAGTTAAAACCGCAAGTGCAGTTGTAGTTCCTCCCACGACGCATTCGCCTAAAATCAGATAGCTCGATGGCTGGTTTTGGGCTAACTTTTCGCCCCATGTCAACCCCTGCTCGAATAAATTTTTTACCGTGGCTAGTGCTAGAGCATTCCCGGAAGTGAGACAGCTAGCGCTTGTACCGCCTAAATCAATTGCAGGTACAGACGGCGGTTGGGGCAGTCCAGCGTTGAATAGATAAACTGGTAGGGACAGGGTTTCCACAACTGCGCGGGTAATGATTGCGGGTGAAGCACCCGCTGCCAGGGGTGGCAAGGGATATTGGGGGTTGGTTTGGCAACCTTGGGACAAAAACTCGGCATCTGCGATTGCAGTATAGCGCCGGTCATCTGGCGTTGCACCCGCTGCCGAAATTCCCGGAATTAATCCAGTTTCGGTAAATCCTAACACGCAAGCGAACGCAGGTTGGTAACCTTGGTATCGCTGCAACCATCGGTGTCCTGCTGGTATTTGGGTGTAAACGCGAATCGGTAATGCACCATCGGGCATAGAATTAATTGTAGATTGTAGATTGAAGAAAAGCAGATTTAATTACTACTTTCGCCAGATAAAAAATACCTATTTAACGAACCGCCAAGAAGCCAAGAACGCCAAGAAAGAAGAGAGGAAGAAGATAGGCAATTTTTTAGCATCCCAGGGAGTAATGCCAGATTTTAGATGGCAAATTGCCGATTTAATTTCAAATTTAAAATCTAAAATCTGCAATCTCAAATCTAAAATCTGCAATTCCCTTACTCGCCTTCATAATCGAGCATGACCTGTACCCAAGTGGGGGGGCGGGGAATGGGGTTTCCCAGGCGGTCTAGGAGAAACCAAGCGGCGATGTGGACGACGAATAGGTAAACGATATTGTTTAGAAGGACAACAGCGAGAGCGATCGCTTGAATCAGCACAACACTCGGCGTAGCTAATAAACCCAACTGCAAAAATATCCACTCTGCTAGCTGGGTGACTTGAGTTATTAAATAAACCCAAAGGTCTTCGCCCAACAAAATTGAAACCAACCAAAACCGAAAAAAGAAACCTATCGTTCCCAGCAGCGAACCCAAGGCGATAGAAACAGCCCAGTTAGTGCGGCGTCGCCAACAAGCCCCCAGCAGGACGCCCAACAATCCAAACGGCATAAAATACTGAATGCTGCGGGGTGGTCCCATCAGCACCGAAAGCAACAACCCAGAAACCAAAGCCGACATCCAAGCGGCGCGATAGCCCCACCGCAGATAAACCAAGGCAATTGGCACTGGGAAAAAGATCCGCAGCACCGGACCGAGGGGAAAATAATAGTTGACCAGCCAAATCAAGCTGGCGGTACTGGCTAAAAAAGCCGTTTCCACCAACACCAAAGCATTCTTCGCTCGCACCTGGGGATCGGATACAGGGGGACCCGAAGTAGAAGCGTTGACGGAATCGCTTGCCCTCGACTCTGGGGTTGCTTCAAACGGATCGTTCATGGCACTAGCAGCCCACCCAATTGATTTTGACGGGTTTTATGGTTCATTTTCACCTGCTTAAGAAGCTTTTTAGATAATGAGACGTTCGAGGGCATTGATATCGGGGATACGCAGGGTTTCCTGATCCCGCTGAATCAATCCTTTCTTTTCCAGCTTCGTCAGTACCCGCGTCACCGTTTCCCGCGCCAGTCCTGAGAGACTGCTCAATTCCCGGTGGGGTAAATTCGGAATTTCCGTTCCTTCTGACGTGCGCTTACCCTGCCCGTCAGCCAAGAATAATATCGTGTCTGCCACCCGCGACATACTATCAGATTCCCGCAAGCGCAGGCGACGGTTAACTTGACGCAGGCGTCGCGCCATCAGCTGGGATAAGCGGACTCCCGCCATTGGTTCGCCATAAATCAACTGTACGAAATCCTGAGCGGGCAGGTTGGCAATCATCGTGGGAGTCAGGGTGATCACGTCGGTGGAACGAGGCACCTCGTCTAGTGCCGCCATTTCGCCGAATACTTCCCCTTTGCCCAGGATATTCAGCGTTACCTCTTTACCATCTAGGTTATAGGTACGAATTTTCACCCAGCCATCCAAAATGAAGTAAACCGAACTCCCCCAGTCATTTTCCAGCAAAATTACCTGATTGGCTGGATGGCTGCGCGTGACAACGTGAGCCGTCGCTTTTTCGACGGCTGGTTCTGGTAACCCTGTAAAAAAAGGAGTGGTACGAATTAGCGCATTCACATTCGTCTGGGATTCTGTAGGGCGGATTCTATCTTCCATGAGGCCATCATGTCACGAGGAGTCTCGAATAACTGCGATCTATATCAACAGTGGCCTACTGAATTGGCACTGACTGATAGCGTGCAACACAAAACTTACACAAATCAAGCATTGCGCTTAAATTGACGTTTGTTTCCTGCCTCAACCAAGGATGACGGCATCTTCTTGTCCGCAGGCGTAAATTCCGGCGTTGCCCGCCGTACTCGGTCTGGTGGTGCATGTTCTAGATTGATAGCGGCGTTCAAATCCCGCGATATCGCATTTTTACAAGCACCACAATTGAATACTCTTTTTGGCAGCGGCATTGGTTGGACATGACCGCACTTAGAACATGTTTTCGACCATGGAAACCACCTATCCACAACTTCTACCTGAGTTCCGTATAATGCCTGTTTGTCAATCCCCATTCTGCGGCACTCGTATAAACCAAGACTGCCAATATATTTGGCTATCTTGCTATTAGCAATCCTGCCAAAACTGTTCAAATCTATGGGAATAAGGTAGTACTTTCGACTAATAGCGTTCGTTTTTTTCTGCCATAAATCGCTTCTGATGTTAGCACCTGACTTTTTCAAGACCGTGAAACTGTCCCGACTCTTTTTAGATTTGTATTGAGGAGAGCCAGTTTCACCCTGTCGCCACCCCTCAACAGCTTTAGCCAAATTCCCCATTGCTGATGAGTAGATAGCTGATGGGTACTGTTTCATCCCAGCATATTCAGCCTTAGTTTTGACATGGTTGGTCAAGACTTTCTCCATCTGGGTTAAACCCTTGGATTCCCTAGCTTTGATTCCCTCAAATCCCCATGACCAGACCAGTAGCGATAGCCCAAAGTTATACACTTTGCGACTAAATCCGGCGCCACCAGCAAGCCTTGAACGCTCTTTGTTGTTGAGTTTTAACTCTAACTTCAGGCTGTACATCGCTACTACGACCGCATTGGTAAGGAAAACTTAAAGATTTGCAACTGGGTAATGGGTGTCAGATTGTGAAACTCAATGTTAAGGATTAAGCGAAATACGTAGAGATTTGGTTACTTAGTACTGCGTCTTTAAAAAAATCTCTCGCGAATACAGCCCACCACCTTTAAGGTTGGGATACAGCGCGTTCAGCATATGGACGGTGCTGTCTTAAGTGTCAGCAGCCCTAAGTTTTCCCTTGAGAGTTCTGATATAGCTCCTAAGTACATCAGTCTGGGTTTGCCTCTCTTGTTCCCAGTAAGCTTTCAGTATTTCTTTTTGCTCATCTATTGCCTCAAACGTGATGAATTTTCTTCCCTTTGCCATTGTTTTGTACCAATTTATCCGGTACAATAATTCTATCAGGAACATCCTGACACCTGAACTGGATGTTCCAGTTCAACAAAAAAAACAAGTTGTTGATTGGTGAGTAAAAAAGCCACCTCTGAACCATCCAATTTATCTAGAGAGGGGTACGCAAAACCTAGCCAGAGGTTGAGACTGTAATCGTCGTAGTTGATAGATGGGACGGGGTGAAAGGCACTCCCGGTGGCAGTAAAATGCCTCCCTGATGTTGGTAGTGATATCAACAAAAGAAACGGTAAGGGGCAACTCCATGAATAAAACTCCAATGAGGGAGAACGTTGTTCGCAGACCAAGAGTTGGGCTAGACGGGAGAATCCAACGTGCTAAGAGCCGTTGGACTGTCAAAATATCAATATTTTTTGCATCAGGACTGACCAGCGATCGCGATTGAGATACAACAGTATAGAACGAATGCGGCAAGCGATCGCGTACCTTAAGCATCCGCTTTTTGCGAAGCCGTTCCCATATAGTAGCGTCTGGGTTGGCGATCTTCGGTTGGCGAATCGCTGCCAACCTACTGAGGATGACACCAGCTAGCGAGCTTGAACCCAGCGCAGGATGGCGCAAGCTTAAGCGGCAAAACCCCAAGCAACGCTGCACGGGGCTTGACAGTCGGGATCGCTATCACCACTCAGCTAGCAAGCAGCCGTAATTTTGACTACGCTGTCAACCCTTGCTGTTTTTAGCATACACTTTGTGTAGAACCGTTAGCTTGAATAGCGAGAAGCCCCACGTCTCAACCCGACAGGTGAGCGTGGGATGAATCGCGGGGCAAGGTCGGTACGGAGTTGCCCAATATGATTGTGTTGCATAAGAGCAGCTGTTATCATACTTAACTAAGCGTGATAAAGGTCGAGTCATGTTGAGAGCAGTCAAGGTCAGACTTTACCCAACCGAATTGCAGAAACAGCATCTAGCGCTAGCCTTTGGCTGTGTTCGTTGGGTCTGGAACCAGTCTCTTGTTACCATGTCCCAAACCTACAAGGACACTGGCAAGGGCATTTCTGCTCTCACCATGAAAAAGCAACTTCCTGTATGGAAGAAAGAACACGAATGGCTAAAGGTTTGCTATTCGCAATGTTTACAGAAATCCGTACTGAACCTATCTCAAGCCTTTATCAACTTCTTTGATGGGAGGGCAGGATACCCAACCTTCAAAAGTAGACATGGCAGGCAGTCGCTTCAATATCCTCAGAACGTAAAGGTTTTGAGTAATAGCGAGATTAAGTTTCCTGGTCTACTGGGAACGGTGAAAGCCAAAATCCACAGAGATGTTACAGGGGAACTTAAGACTGTCACTTTATCCAAAATACCAGATGGCAGATACTATGCTTCGCTGTTGATTGAGGATTCTATCTCACAGCCTGATACTAAAAGTGATGGTAAAGCGGTAGGGATAGACTTAGGAATAATTGATTGTGTCGTCACATCCGATGGCTCAAGGTATCAAAATCCTAAGCACCTAAGCAAGAGAGAGAAGAACCTAAAACGTAAGCAACGCAAGCTCTGCCGTAAAAAGAATAAGACTACAGGTAAACGTCGCTTGGCGAAACTTACTGTAGCTAAAGTTCACTCAAAGATATCTCGGATCCGAGAAGATTTCCTCCATAAGCTATCCCGTAAGATAGTCAACGAGAACCAAGTGATTGTGGTGGAAAATCTGGCAGTTACGAATATGGTCAAAAATCACAGCCTAGGGAAATCAATATCTGATGCTGGCTGGGGGATGTTTTGTACCATGCTCAAATACAAAGCTGCTGCAGTTGGAAAAGTCTACCTGGAAATTGATAGATTTTTCCCTTCAACACACCTTTGTTCAGAAACGCTGCTATCGATACCAAAAATGGACTTGTCCGTCAGAATGTTTGATTGCCCTCAGTGTGGAAATCGACACGACCGAGACATTAACGCAGCCATCAATATCAGAAATGAAGGCTTACGGATTTTGGCGTTGGGAACCAGCGCTTCTGCCCTTGGAGGGAGTGTAAGACCAAAGCGGTTTGGACGTAAGTCCACTACTGATGAGGCAACTCCCCGTGAATTGGGAAGCCTACGTTCACCCGATAGGGGAGCGTAGGTAGTTCAC
>NZ_JBHFNP010000345.1:0-15585 GCF_041929235.1 Microseira sp. BLCC-F43 | reverse complement strand
GAAAGTAGGCTGAGTCATTCACCCTTAGAGCAGTTCTGCATGAAGCCAGAAACGGTTAGCCAGATAGCTATTAATGAGCGAAAAGCTAACTCTAATTCCTGGCCTGATTCCTCGTCTCTTTAGAGCGAGGAGCGGCTCAATGACGATAATCTACAAGTTCGCAAGGACGCTAAGGATCTCACACCCCAAGAAAAACAGCGGTTTGTCAACGCGGTTTTAGCGTTAAAAAATAGACCTTCCTCCTACACAATTTTTAATCCCGCAACCAATACGACTGAAACTCCTCCCAATGCCTATGATTACTTCGTCAGGTTGCACCAACTAGCTTTTGGGCAAGTAGACGCGAGGGGAGAAATGGCGTTTGAAATGCCACCCGTCCACGGTGGGCCACCATTCCTGCCGTGGCATCGCGAATTTATCCGCAGGTTCGAGCAAGAACTACAGTTGGTAGACCCAGGCGTCAGCCTACCTTACTGGGACCCCACTACGTCAGACAGTACCAGAGCCGTTTTCAGCGACGATTTTATGGGAGGTTCCGGCGAAGCGCAAGACAATTTTTTTGTGCGAACCGGTCCGTTTAAAGCACCAGATGTCTCGCGGCGAAATCTACCGACGCAGCAGCTAAACCAGCAGAACGTTTGGACGCTGGCGTTTAACTCGCGATCGCAAGTAAATCCGACCGGACAGGCACGATTTTTACAACGCACCTTTGGTTCCATCTTCGATCCGTCCTCAGTATTTTTCGGGAGTGCCAACTTACCGACAAAAGCGGATGTAGAAGAAGCCCTCAGCCAACCCACCTACGATACCTTTCGATCCACTGTGGAAGCAACGCCCCACGGACGCCCCCATGTTTGGGTGGGTGGCGCGATGGGTTTGGCGACTTCTCCCAACGATCCGGTCTTTTTCCTGCACCACGCCAACATTGACCGCCTCTGGGATGAGTGGATCGAACGCAACCAAAATAATCCCAACTTTCGCCCGTATCTTCCCTTAGACGGCGCGCCTGGGAGTGCTGGACTTGAGATCAACGACTCCCTATTTAATTTCGGGGATGTCTCTCCAGAGCAACTGCTGGCTACCGAACCTCTGGGTTACACATACGATACCAGCGATCGCCAACCCACCCAAAACCCCAATCCCCCAAGCCCCAATCCCCCAAGCCCCAATCCTCCAAGCCCCAATCCCCCAAGCCCCCAACCCGGTATCGATCCATCTCTACCGCAAATCTCCGTCAACGACCCATCCGTAGGGGAAAGTAGCGGGGAATTAAACTTTATCATCAGCTTGTCGGAGCCAAGCTTGCAGATGGTGACGGTGGACTATGCTTTGACATTTGCCAACATAGAAGGCAACACCGCCTACGAAACGGTTTTATCCGGCAACCAAGAAGTCCCGCCCGTCAATTCCAAAGCCACCGGCTTCGGCTTTTTCCAACTTAACGGCAAAGGCGATGCTCTGACTTATGCCACCAAAATTTCCGGCTTAGATTTTGGGCCGTTGTTGGGGCAAGCACCTCAAACCTCTGATACAGGGGATGATGTGACTGGCGTTCACTTTCACGTCGGGTCATCAAACGTCAACGGCCCGGTTGTTTTAGATATTTCCAAAGGTCAAGACGCAGACGACTGGAAGGCTACGATTAACCCAGATGGTTCTACCATCATTACCGGGGTTTGGGAAACAACCGATAAAGCCACTAAATCCATTAGCGAGTTTACCGCCAGTCTCAAGTCGGCAACTCCCGGAGACGATACCAAGCTGTACCTCAACATTCATACCAAAAGGTTGCCAGGGGGAGAAATTCGCGGTCAAATTACCGGCGGACGTCCCGATGTGAGTGCGATTGCCTCTAAGGGTCAGATAACGTTCAATCCAGGCCAAACCAAACAAGTTATTACTTTAAACGTTATCGACGACAGGTTACCGGAGTTTGACGAAACAGCGCCGCTCTTTTTGAGCAACCCCAAAGGCGCTGCGATCGCCGACGCCCAAGGTCTTGCTAAGATTCTGGATAATGACGGTGGCGGTGGTGTGGGTCTACCCGAAACACCCCAGACGGGTGGTAAAGGCAACGATACCCTTTCCGGCGACAGCGGCAACAACACCATCTCTGGCGGCGATGGGGATGATTTCTTTTATGCCGGAGATGGGGACGACCAAGTCTTTGGCGGCAAAGGCAAGGACTTCTTCTACGGTGACGGCGGTAACGACGACATCAACGGCAACCAAGATAACGATACCCTCTATGGAGGTAAAGGCAATAACACCCTCTACGGCGGTCAAGGGGATGACGATGTCTACGGCGATGGAGACGAGGATGTCCTTTACGGTAATAAAGGCAGCGATCGCATGTACGGGAAAGGCAAAGATAAACTCTCCGGCAACCAAGACAACGACTCGATCTATGGTGGAGAAGGCGAAAGTACGATCTACGGCGGTCAAGGCGATGACATGGTCTGCGGCGATGAGGACGATGATGATGTTTATGGGGATAAAGGTAAAGACATCGTCATTGGTGCCAATCCCAAAGCTTCCAGACCTGGAACCGGCGAGATCGATAGTCTCACGGGTGGTTCCGAATCAGATTACTTTATTCTGGGAGGTAAGACCAGCGCCTACTACAACGACGGCAACACCAAAGACAAGGGTTTGAGCGATTACGCTATCATTACCGACTTCAACAGCAAGGAAGATTTTATCCTGCTTTCAGGTTCCGCATCCGGCTATCGGCTGGTTGCCTCTCCCAAGGGTTTACCCAGCGGGACGGCAATTTACCAGAGAACCGTTGCTGAGGATGAACTGATTGCGATCGTCAAAGACGCTACGGATTTGAGTTTGTCAAGCAGTTACTTTAATTACATCTAACTGCTCCAATGGGGCAGATGAGCGAGAATCCGTGCATAATACATCCAAGGCTTCCTCATCTTACCCTGTGATTATGCCCCCCATTATCTTGCTGCCCCTATTGGTATTGAGCGTTTTATGCGTGACTAACGCGATCGTGCTTTACCCTTTAGAATTGATCCGGACGTTTAGCATCCCAGGGTGGCTGAGTTTAGTTGCGATCGCCCTAGTGCTTTCTTGGTGCTTCGGCGAGTAGACCAGGTCGATCAACTTACAATTGATTGGGAATTAATTTTTAATACAAAAGACATCTCCCTAGCAGAGCAAATCCGATCAAAATGGCTGGCAGAATTCCTATTCCTTTTCTTTCTAAGCGTCGTGTCGCAAACCTCTCGCGCAAGGCTCACCCAGTTAGACCTCAAACTGCGGTGCCCCCTACTAGCGCCAAATACCGAGCCGTCGTGTTGATGCTGATTGTCACTTCGTTTATTAGCGTTTGCACGGCTCGTTTGGTGCAACTGCAACTGCTGCAAGGACAGCACTACCGGAAGCAAGCCGAACAAAACCGCGTGCGCCTGATCCCGATGGCATCGGCGAGAGGCAATATTGTAGACCGTAAAGGCAAAGTGATGGCAGCCAGTCGGGTAGCTCGCTCGGTGTTTGTGTGGCCCATGCAACAAACCCCCGCCGAATGGGAAGTCACGGCGAATAAACTGAGCGCCATTGTCGATATTCCCAGCGAGGAAATCCTGGAAAAATTAGACCAGGCAGGCTATGTATCGGCTTTGCCAGTAAGGGTGGCGCAAAATCTCTCCCCAGAAGCGTTCGTCGCCCTGGAAGAGCTGGCAACTCAATTTCCTGGTTTGGAAATCCGCGCCGAGTCGAGCCGTTACTATCCCAACGGGGAAGTAGCTTCCCACGTTTTGGGATACATCGGCGAAGCGACGAGCGCAGATATGAAAGCAAACCCCGACTTTCCTGTGGGGATGATTGTCGGCAAAATGGGAGTCGAACGCCTCGCCGATAAACAGATCAGAGGCATGTGGGGCAGCCGCTTGATCGAAGTGGATGCCAGAGGCAAAGAATTGCGGGAAATGGGCATCCGTCAGCCCCAGGCGGGCGCTCAAGTCACCCTCACCTTGGATCTCGACCTGCAAAAAACAGCTGAACAAGCTCTAGGCCGTCGGCGGGGTGCAGTCGCGGTTATCGACCCCAGAACGGGGGCAGTTTTGGCGCTGGCTAGCAGCCCCAGGTTTGACCCGAATTTCTTTACGCGCAAGGTGTCTAGGGCTGAGTGGCAGAGCCTTCAGGCACGCAACAAGCCGTTTCTCAATCGCGCCTTGCAAGGCTATCCACCCGGCAGTACGTTCAAAATTGTCACCTCGGCGGCGGGGATGGGTTCTGGTAAATATTCCCCAGGCTCAAGGATTGCTACCTCGGCTGGTATCAGTCTGGGTGGATTCTTTTTCGGGGAACACTCGGGCAGCGGTTATGGCGTAATTGGCTTTCGTCAGGCGCTAGCGGTTAGCAGCAATACCTTCTTTTACCGCATGGGGCTAAAAGTAGGGCCGGAGGAAATTTCTAAGTGGGGTCGTAAGCTGGGAATTGGCAACGTAACCGATCTGAAGTTGCCGGGAGGCACTCATGGCAGTCTCCCGACGCCGGAGGAAAAAGAGAAGCTTTATAAAGAACCCTGGTATCCAGGGGATACCATTAGCATGTCCATCGGTCAAGGCTTGGTGCTGACGACTCCCTTAGAAATGGCGGTGGTGGTATCGGCGATCGCTAACGGCGGGATGCGCGTTAAACCCCATTTGCTTGCCGATCAAACTAAAACCGCCGAATATAAACCAGAACCCACAGGTCTAGCCCCAGACGCAGTTGATGCCATTCGTTCTGGACTCAGAGCTGCGGTAACACAAGGAACTGCTAAAAAGCTCAACGATGGTTCCCTTCCTCCAACAGCAGGTAAGACGGGGACGGCGGAAGTACCCCACGGTCGCCGAAGCAATGCCGTGTTTGTGGGTTATGCCCCGCTAAACAAACCGACCATAGCGATCGCGGTCGTCGTCGAAAATGGTGGCTACGGCGGCGTCACTGCGGTTCCCATCGCCCGCGAGGTCTTCAGAACTTATTTCAATCAACGCAAATAGCTAATGGGTAATGGCTAATGGCTAATTGCTAATTGTTTTTTGCCATTAGCCATTAGCTATTAGCTAAACCAGCAACGAACTACCCCCGTAAAGATTAGCCAGATCGGAACTTCTTTGTAGCGCCCAAGCCCGACGCACCGCAGCATCAGCATTGACTAACCCATAACCAAAGGTATTATCCCGCCCTGGGACACCCAAGTCCATTGCCGTATTGGTCAAAATTTGACGCACCTGCCCTGCATTTAAGTTGGGATTGACACTCCAAACTAGCGAGGCAATGCCAGCTAAATTGGGATTGGCAGCAGAAGTTCCGGGAAAATAATTCACACTGCCATATTTATCCATCGCGGGCGAATCTGTTGCCGCCATTAAGGTCAAATTAGACCCGCGATTAGAATATGGTGCAATATTTGCCACCTTGGCGTTTAATAAACCATTCACCCACTCGTATTGCCACTGACGTACCCCATTAACATCCCCTATGGTTTGCAATGCGCCAACTGACATGACGTTGCTGTGCGTTGTTTCCAGCCTTGCCAGACCATTAACGCTGGTTAGATAGTTTGGATCGGCGAAATTACCGCCTGGACCGCCATTCCCCGCACCAACTGCAAACAGGGCAATATCCGAGTTTTTTTCGATTAGCTGTTCGAGTTGCTCCCGCGTAGCCCCCCAATAATTTAGCCAACCATCCCCTTGAATTCCTCCTTGGAATACAACTCGCATATTATTGGCGCGTGCGTAATTAATTGTGTCACCAATCGCTTGCAGTAAAGACACACCCTGGTACACGTCGTTCACGTATACTTTGCTGTTCCAATTGATGCCAGCAATCCCAGAATTGTTGTTAGCCGTTGACGACATAATACTAATCGACGAATGACCGTGTCCGTAAGTAGTCGTGCCGTTATTCGGGTTATTGTCATCGTCTTCGTTATCATCGTCGGTTGGAGCGGTTATCAAACGCCCCTGTGCTATATCAACGATGCTGCCGCTTGCTCCCGGTGCTGTCAATATTCCCGTATCTAAAGAAGCCAATAATACGTTATTCGCTCCTTGAGTAAAGCGCCAAGCGCTATCTACATCCGATACGTGCAGATTCCACTGATAATCAAAATACCAATCGTTGGGGCGAACTTGCAGTTCTAAATTTGTCCCGTCTGCAAATTTGAGATTTTCAATTCCTTGAAAATATATTTCTCCTCCATTAGCCAGGGTTAAATAATCAAAGGCTGTCCCTTTAAAAATTGCTTGATTCGCTGTCGAGTTGGACAATGGATTGAACCCACTGAGCTTCATGCCATTGATGCTCGTCACATCATTGCGAGAAATTCCGGCAAGATTGAGGGTATCTGTGCCGCCGCGTCCCAGAAATACTGCTCCTTCTCCCGGTACGTTCGAGTAATTCAGCGTGTCTGCAGTAAATGTGCCAATGCTTTTATTCCAAGGTAAAATTTCTATGCTTTGGAAGGGGGAGAAAATCTTTTGACCGCTAGTTGTAGTTCCAATTGCGCGAACTAGATATTCGCCCTCAGATAGACTTGAAAAGTTTGCTAGATTAATCAGATTATCAGATAATTTATTCCCAGTCCAATTTCCTAAACTACCTACAATACGATCAAATTGCACAACTTCCAGCTCAACCTTTGACACAGATGCTCCATTGGCTAATTCATAGCTAACCCGGAGCGCTCCGCCTTTAAACACAGTATCGAGAGTGTTATCGCCGGAAGCATCAATTACGCTAAAATTAGTAAAATTTGGAACAGTATTAATAGGTAATATCGCAGGTGGATTGGGGCTGACACTCGGAGGGATTGGATTAGCTGCCAAACCTGTCCAATTTGTCAAGTCTTGTTGGCTAGATGTGTCGCCTGGATTGGGAATGGAAATGTTGGTAAAATTGGTTACAATGTCGTTTGTGATGCTGTCGCTAGAAGTCTCTGGCGCGTTACTCGATGGGATGGCAGACACGCTAAAATTGTAAGCGGTGCTGGGAGCACCAAATGGATAAATCTTGATGTAGTAAGTGCCTGGATCTAAGATTGTATCAACGGTTTCGTTGCTTGTGCTGGCATTGGTCCAACTTTGCAACACCTGACGGCTATCAGATAGCAGCTGCATGTCAGCATTCGCGCTCATGCCGCTGAGGGACATGTGGCAGCCGCTGCGACTGCTAAGAGTGAACTGATAAAGATCGTAGGGGTCAACGGCGTCGATAGAATCGGTAACCGTCTGGGGACTGGAAGTGATATTTAGAACCCTATACGTACCGGATGATTGCCCTGGATTGTCGAATAGCATAAATAACCCCCTTAGGGATCGTACTTCCACTATACAGGGGAGTTTTCGGTATTATGGGCTACAGAAAGAGTTTTACCTAAAAATTACAAAATCTTTAAATTAGCTTTATAAAAGCTTCAAAATACCTATTTAGATACATGCGCCAGATGGGTTCGCTAGCCAAATCCCTGACTTTTCGCCACAAATCCGCGCGATCGCGTTCTCAGGGAAAAATCGTATTACTTTGTATTGCCTGACACATGTTCTTTGGGTTTGCATTTGCTCAAGTGCATGTCGCGCCATAGTCAAGCATAAGTCAGGCAATCTCAAGTATTTATCCAGCTCAATCTCAAGCAGCCGTTGTTTTTAATCAATATTATCGCAGCGATCGCGCAGCGGAAGGTAGGCATATCGCCCCATTCCCCCTAAAGGAGAAATCATCCCATGCCATTCCTAGTGTCTGAGCCACTCAACTACCCGATCTTATATTTTTGTAAAGTCAAAGTGACCCAGAAGTTAGCCACCCATATCTGGCTGAATCAACCGCGTTGCTTAATTTCGGTATATTTTAGCACGACAAGTCACAAAACTTTGTAAAGTGTTGCCGGAATTCCTTGACGCTTTTGTGAAGCTTTAGCTAAGCTGAAATTGTAGTAAATAAGCTACAAATAAGCTACAAAAGCGTTGTTTAAGTATTTTTACGGCGAAGAGAAGTAATTCTTTTTGCCAGTTATCGCGGCCTTGCAATACCGACGGAACCGATGCCAAGCGCACTTAAAAAAAGGGGGTTGGCGGATTTTCATGGGGCAAAAACGTGAAAGTCAGTAAACCCTGCATCAGTTATGACCAAGTTTTAGCAGGAAGCATGAGACAAGGGCAAGCTTGGTGCAGCTACCGCTAGTTCAAACGAACACTAATGCTCGCTAGAAGCAAAGTATGCAAAACAATCAACCGATCGACGACATAATGGGGTTTGGTCAGCAACAACAGCAGCTGGAAAATCAAACTGTCTCGCGACGTGACGAGAACTTGGGCGATCGCCCCAACCGAGTTTTTGATGCAGAATATGTCCCCAACCAGGTGATTGTCAAGTTCAGCTCAGGAGTTAAGACAGCAGACATCGAGACTTTGCAACAAAGTCTGGGTGCTACAGTTCTCGGCACAACAACAAATCTGGGTATTCAACTGTGGGAACTGAGAAATCTCACCACAGATCAAGCGATCGCCACCTTTGGCAACGATTCCAGGATCGAATATATCGAACGCAACTATCTCCGCAGTTTGGATGCAACCCCCAACGATCCTAGTTTTGACCAACTTTGGGGGCTAAACAATACCGGACAGACAGGTGGAAAGCTGGATGCCGACATCGATGCACCGGAAGCCTGGAATATTCAAACCGGCAATAATGTTGTGGTTGGGGTGATTGATACGGGGGTAGATTACCGAAAAAATTGGGTTTAAAGCCCTGCCCTTTCAGGGCGGCTTCCAATATCTGTGCTAGAATTTATACTAACGCGCAGACGATAAAGATGTTAGTTTTTGAGGTGAAGTTAGAAGGAACAAACGGGCAGTACGAGCGGCTAGATGAAGCCATTCGTACTGCCCGTTTTATGAGAAACTCTTGCCTCAAGTACTGGCTCGAAAACAAGGGTGTCGGCAGATCCGATCTAAGCGCTTATTGTGCAGTACTTGCTAAGGAGTTTCCTTGGGCAAACAAGCTTAACTCAATGGCGCGTCAGGCATCAGCTGAACGCACTTGGTCTGCTATTGCACGATTTTATAATAACTGCAAAAAGGGCAAGCCTGGTAAGAAGGGATTTCCTAAGTTCAAGAAACATCAAACACATGGTTCTGTTGAATACAAGACCTGTGGCTGGAAGTTATCAGAGGATAGAAGGTATATCACCTTCACCGATGGCTTCAAAGCAGGAACCTTCAAACTTTGGGGAACTCGCGACCTGCACTTCGACCAGTTGAACCAGATTAAGCGGGTACGAGTCGTGCGTCGCGCTGATGGCTACTACGCTCAATTCTGCTTAGATATAGAGCGAGTAGAAAAGAGGGAGCCGACGAAGAAGACTATTGGGCTAGATGTGGGACTCAATCACTTCTATACCGACAGTAATGGAGAGACGATGGAAAACCCACGTTATCTGCGAAAGTCGGAAAAAGCTCTCAAACGTTTATCCCGCAGACTGTCGAGAACAGAGAAAGGCTCCAAAAATAGAGCCAAAGCAAGAAAAAAGCTAGGTTGCAAACACCTCAAAGTAAGTAGGCAGCGTCAAGATTTTGCTGTCAAGTTGGCAAGATGCGTAGTCCAGTCTAACGACTTGGTTGCTTACGAGGATTTGAAGGTGCGTAACTTAGTTAAGAACAAGAAGCTGTCCTTGTCGATATCTGATGCAGCTTGGTCAACATTCCGTGACTGGTTAGAGTATTTTGGCAAAGTGTTTGGCGTGGTAACGGTTGCCGTTGGGCCTCACTATACCAGCCAGAATTGCTCTAGGTGTGGCAGCGTTGTCAAAAAGTCTCTCAGCACAAGAACACACCGATGTGGTAAGTGTTTGCTTGTACTGGACAGGGACTGGAACGCTGCCATCAACATACTTGAGCTAGCGCTCCGTACCGTGGGACACACGGGAACGTCAAACGCCTCTGGAGAGAACGACCTCTGCTTGGGTGAGGAAACTCCTCCAAGTAAGCCGACTCACAGAAAGAGGAAGCCCAAACAGCGATGTTTGGAATCCCCGCACTTCTAGGGCGGGGAGGATGTCAAAATCACCCGGATCTAGCTGCCAACATTTGGACAAATCCGGGAGAAATTGCCGGAGATGGAATCGATAATGACGGCAACGGGTACGTGGATGACATCCACGGATGGGACTTTGTCAACAATGACAGCAATCCATTTGACGATAACGGACACGGTACTCACGTATCAGGCACGATTGCTGGCAAAGGCAATAACAGCAACGGCGTTACGGGGGTAAGCTGGTCAGCTAACATCATGGGACTGAAGTTCCTGAGTGCTTCTGGTTCTGGCACCACCTTCAACGCAATTAAAGCGGTGGAATATGCCACGCAAAAGGGTGCGAAGCTGACCAACAATAGTTGGGGTGGTGGTGGTTATTCCCAAGGATTGTATGATGCGATCGCCGCCGCCGGTACTGCCGGACAATTATTTATTGCCGCCGCTGGGAATGATTACGGCAACAACAACGACGCGAACCCCTTCTATCCCGCCAGCTACAACCTAGATAGCATCATCTCGGTTGCCGCCACAGACCACAACGACGCCTTAGCCTATTTTTCCAATTACGGTGCCACATCCGTAGACTTAGGTGCGCCTGGAGCTAATATCTACAGCACCCTACCGAATAACAGCTACGGCACCTACAGCGGCACCTCGATGGCAACTCCCCACGTAGCTGGGGTTGCCAGTTTGATGTGGTCGCAATACCCGGACCTAACCGCACAGCAGGTTAAGGATCGGATACTGAACTTCGCCGATCCCATTGCTGCCTTAGACGGAAAAACCGTTTCTGGAGGACGACTCAACGCTTTTAACTCACTCCTGCTGCAACCGGGTAAAGGTGCGATTAGCGGCATCAAGTGGAATGACAAAGACGTTGATGGTATCAAAGACAACAACGAGTCTGGTTTAGCAGGCTGGAAGATTTATCTAGACCAGAACAACAATGGTCAGCTAGACCCAGGAGAAACCTCTACCACCACCGACGCCTCTGGTGCTTATACCCTGATCAATTTGGAACCAGGTACTTACACCGTAGCCGAGGTTCCCCAACCAGATTGGGCGCAGACCTTCCCAACTGGAACGGGTAGCCACGCGGTAAATGTGGCAGCCAACCAGATTGTTGAAGACATTAACTTCGGCAACCGCAACACTAACTTTGGTGCGATCAAAGGCACTCAATGGAACGACTTAGACGGCGACGGCATCAAAGATATCGGCGAACCGGGACTCAAAGACCGGAAAATTTATCTAGACCAGAACAACAACGGTGTGTTCGATCCTGCCGAACTGTCCGCTCAAACCGATGCTAATGGCAACTATACCTTTACCGACTTGGCGTGCCGGAACTTATCAAGTTGCCGAAGTGCAGCAGACTGGCTGGCAGCCGACCTTCCCGCCAAACGGGGTGCAAACGGTGATTCTGGAGGGGGGCGAGATTGAAACCAACATCGACTTTGGTGACAAGGCACTCCCTGGACAAATCCAAGGCATCAAGTGGAAAGACACGGACGGCGACGGTACTAAAGACGCCAGCGAAGCCGGACTTGCAGGCTGGACGCTCTTCCTAGACAGCGACAAAGACGGTATTCTCGACCCAGGCGAGACTTTCACCACCACTGGCGTCAACGGCGAATACAGCTTCAAAAACCTAGCACCGGACACCTACACGGTAGCTGAAGTGGTGAAACAGGGTTGGACGCAAACTTCCCCTGGCGCCCCGGGCAACAAGAGTTTTGAAACGGGTAACTTCACCAGTTGGCAAACCAAGGGCAATACCAGCATCCAAACAGCCGCCTATGGTGCTACTCCGACCAATGGTACTTATGACGCTTTGATTACCAACGGCGTTGGTTCGGTCAGCGATGCCGACCTGGAAACTTTCCTGGGGTCAGCAGCTGGAAGCTTAGACGCCTTGGGTAATGGCAACGCCACCGAAGGGTCGGTTATCAAACAAACAATCTCCGTGCCTAAAGGGGCTAAATTAACCTTCGATTGGAACTTCCTGACCAACGAGGCGACGCCGAGTTCCTTCAACGATTTTGCCTTCGTTTCTATCGGGTCGAATCCCTCGAACACTCTGGCTAACACCAAGAGTTCTTTCGTGACTTCTCCCACCATTTTTGAGGAAGAGACCGGATTCGGCACCTTCTCCCAAACCTTCACGACTGCTGGAACCTATACGGTAGCTGTCGGGGTGGTGGATGTGGGAGATACTGTAGCCGATTCCGGTCTGCTAATAGATAACTTCTCTCTGACAGATGACGCAGGCAACCCCTTGCCCGGTTCCCACACAGTCACGGTTAATCCAGGAGAAACTGTCAAAGGTATTGACTTTGGCAACAAGCAACTACCCGCAGAAATCAAAGGCATCAAGTGGAACGACCAAAATGGGGATGGAGTGCAAGACCCCGATGAACCGGGACTGGCAAACTGGACGATGTATTTAGATGCCAACCAGAATCATCAGCTCGACCAAGGGGAAATCGCGGTCGTCACCGATGCTAATGGCAATTATGCTTTCACCGACCTGGAACCGGGGACTTACACCGTCGCCGAAGTCATGCAAAACGGTTGGCAGCAGACAAGTCCAGTAAACCCCACCAATAAGAGTTTTGAAACGGGTGACTTTACCAGTTGGGAAACCAAAGGCAACGCTACCATCCAAACCGATGCGTTTAAATCTGGTCCGACAGATGGGATTTATGATGCTTTGATTACCAACGGCATCGGTTCCTTCAGCGATGCGAACCTGGAAACCTACCTGGGTTTGACCCCAGGCAAGTTGGACAGCTTGGGCAATGGCAACGCTACGGAAGGTTCGGTTCTCAAGAAGACGATTGCGGTGTCTGCTGGCACAAAGTTGAGCTTTGATTGGAACTTTCTCACCAACGAGGGAACGCCAAGTTCTTACAACGATTTTGCCTTTGTTTCCATTGGAGGAGGACCTGTAACTACCCTGGGTAGCACAAAGAGTTCTTTCGTAACTTCTGGTACTTCTTTCCTGAAAGAAACTAAGTTTGGGACTTACAGCTACACCTTCACCAAGGGTGGAACTTACGATGTGGCTGTCGGGGTTGCGGATGTGGGAGATACTGGGATTGATTCCGGTTTGCTAGTGGATAACTTCCAGCTGACCGATAGCAATGGTGTGCCTGTCCCAGCTTCCCAGAACGTCACTCTCAGTGCTGGTGATATTGTCAATGACATTAATTTTGGCAACCAACAGGTGCCTCAACTGTCTATCAGTAACGCAACTGTTACCGAAGGGGATGTAGGAACTGCCAATGCTACTTTCACCGTTAGTCTATCTCAGCCTGCAAGCAAGACAGTGACGGTGCAGTATGCCACGGCGAACAGTACGGCTAAACCAGGGGAAGACTATATCGCTGCTAGCGGTACGCTGACGTTTAATCCGGGGGATACTACTAAAACGATATCGGTATCGGTGATTGGCGATACCATATCTGAACCAGACGAGATTTTCTTTGTCAACCTGAGTAACCCTAGCAAAGCCATCATCTCCGATGCCAAAGCTACGGGTACCATCCGCAACAACGACACCAAAGCGACTCTCGGCAACGAAACGATTTACGGCACTTTCGGCAATGATTCGATTGATGGGTTAGCAGGTAGCGATTTAATCTACGGCGGTACTGGCAATGACTCGCTCTTCGGCGGCGAAGGTAACGACTCCCTCTCTGGCGAGGCGGGTAACGATATCCTCAATGGTGGCAATGGGAAAGACTCGCTTGTTGGTGGCGCTGGCAATGATTCTCTCGCTGGCGGGGCAGATGATGACACCCTGGTTGGCGGTGCTGGAAATGACACCCTCTCCGGTGATGATGGCAACGACAGTATCGTTGGCGGTGCTGGAAATGACTCCCTCTTTGGCGGCAATGGCAACGACACCCTCAATGGCGTTGACTCCTCCAATAGCGCCCCCGGAAAAGGTGAGTTAGATACTCTGATTGGTGGGCTAAGCTCAGATCGTTTCGTTCTGGGGGATGCTAGCAAGGGAGCCTACTATAACGATGGCAATGCCAGCAATAGCGGGACGAGCGATTTCGCTCTGATAACAGACTTTAGTACCACCCAGGATTTCATCCAGCTAGCAGGAGTTGCCTCTAACTACGCTCTGTCTGTTAGTTTTGGCAATACCGATATCTTCCGCGATAACGATGGCACGCCTGGGTTCAGTGGTAATGATGAACTGATTGCTCGCGTAGCGGGAGTGACGGGTTTAAATCTGGGCGCTAGCTACTTTGTCTACGTCTAGTTCTACAGGACTTACCCACGACGATCCTAGAAACCGGGTTTCAAGCTGCGATCTCTAGTTCCAAAGCGACGATTTTTCATAGAAACCCGGTTTCTTTGCGTAAGTCCTGTTCTAGCTAGATCTGACTACAACCCCGACTTCTTAAACAAGTCGGGGTTTTCAGCGTTACTTATACCAGTATCGCTGCCGATTGTCAAGCATATAAGAAGATATTAAAGCTTTTATCAAGTTATATTTTTTTATGGATCGATCCTCAATTGGAATGCTTACACTTGATTAGTATCGTAAGCTACGCATTAACGGTCAGGTGGTAGCATCACAATCTCAAAGTAAAATAACAGTTTTACTTTCTGATTCGATAGCGATCAAGTATTATTTTTTACTTAATTGCTAGTGGTTATTACGATATTATAAAGAGGAATTAACCTGGGGGCGATTGCAATGCTGGAACTAAAATCGCGTCAACTCGATCAATCAGAGGAAGAAACGGCAACAGAAGCATCAGAGGCGGATTTGCAACAGCGGGTCGAGGAGCTGCAACGAGCGGATCGATCGCTGTACAATCTGATGGGTATGGAAGTGTGGGCGATCGCGAAAACGATGGACGATATCTATCCCGGTTTTTGGCATCAGTTTATGGAGAATCGTCGGATTGCTTGTAAGCAGTTTATGGAGCAGCAAAAGCAAGCGCATCGTTCCGAGGATTGATATAGTTTGAGTGTAAGTTTCTCCCTTGGCTCATGTCTGCTCAATTTTTTAGTCAACCCATCCCTGAGATCGGCGTTGAGGAATTGGCTAGCCGTCTAGCATCTACCACGGATGGGATACAGTTAATAGATGTCCGAGAACCAGATGAAGTAGCGATCGCTCACGTCGATGGCTTTGAAGTCCTCCCTTTAAGCGAATTCAACTCTTGGTCTGGGCAAATTCAGACTCGCTTCGATCCTCATGCAGAAACTCTCGTCATGTGTCACCACGGCATTAGATCGGCACAAATGTGTCAATGGTTGATCAATCAGGGGTTCACCAACGTTAAAAATGTAGTCGGCGGGATTGATGCTTATTCTATTTTGGTCGATGCTTCAGTTCCCCGGTATTAAATCACATTTACCTATAACGGCGGGAGCTTGAAAGCTACCATCTTTTAAGTGGTGGATGAAAAGCGACGCGAGCGGTTTTAACCGCCGTCATATTACCTATTTGGGTAAGTCTGTGTTATAATAATAACATGAGCAGAGTAACTATCACGCTAAAACTAAAATTCGTTG
>NZ_JBHFNP010000344.1:0-4508 GCF_041929235.1 Microseira sp. BLCC-F43 | reverse complement strand
CTCTAGTTGCATTGCCAAGGGTAAAGCTTCCTCTAGGATTACTGCCTTCTCCATTTGTTCTTAGCTTGCTCCCAGTCAAAAGATGGTGGATGTTCTGCCATTTTCACTCACATCCGGCGCCCGCGAGTCAGTGGATAATTCGGTCTGCAAATTAGGGGAGCTTGACTAAATAGCCAAATACTTTACTCTAGTTACTCATAGTTATTTCTTTCTATGCATGATTTAGCATCATGCCGAAAACCAAGGCTGAAAATCTTCTGGTTTGTAAACCAGTCGCGGCGCTGCAAAACTAGCCAGCCGAGAAAAAGGTGGAACGTTTTACCACGATTCGTTAAATAGGCTGAAAATAATGGTTGAGCAATCGCTAAAAGCTGCAAAAAACAGTTACTCATCTTAAAATAGGGTGTTGCTCACCCGAATTTACGCATCACTCCACAAATCCCAGGGTGGAATGATTAAATTTTCCGCTTCGGTCGGTACAGTTAAACTTGCCGCAGGCTCTGAATTTTGAGCAAAGGTCATGGTGATTAAGGGGCAAGATGACTACTTCTAGTTTAATCGGGGGGTTCTCGCTGGGATGAGATACCGAAGCTCGCGCATTTCCCCGATCGTTGTGTTCTAGAGCGCCAGTTCATTACTCAATGTTGACAAAATAGGCAAATTGTGTAGTACCGAAAACCTCTGGAGGGGCGAAGCATTCGGGCGATAATTTATGGCTCGAATCCAAGATTTGTTGCTTGAATGCTGACGCTCGTTCTGATGCTCGTTCCTCGCTAACGCTGCGCTATCGCTACCGCAACGCTTTCGCCCCTACTAACAATATTCTCTATGCATAAATCTTACTTATTGTCAAATACTTTTACTGGACGGGCGCTCTAGCAGAATATGCGGCTTCAGGGTTGCACAGCGAAAATCTTTGTAGGGTGGGCAATTGACGCGAGCAACTTTGACACTAATCTATTAATCCTTAATTCGGGAATTGCCCACAACACCAACTGATGAGCAACACGGATTTGGGCAAGATGGCAGGCGCTCCGAAATACTTTTCGCCCCCAAGAGCCCCCCTACGAAGATCTGATTGAGTTTATGTAACCCTAGGCTTCGACGCTGTGGGCGTATATTTGCTTTCACTGATATGCTCCCTCAGGGGGGTCTGGACCCTACAAAGATTTTCGCTTAAGTTGATGCTCAATTTGTCAAGTTTTGTTACAATTTGGTTCCACTTTTGAGACGTTTTTTGAGTTATGCCCCGATTTGGGAAAAAATGCCTCTAACTCGAAAAATTGGCCGGAATAGCCAAGTGAAAACGTCTTAGTAATAGAATCGAATTTTACTCACCAAGTGAGGTATAAAGATCGACATGACAAAGTTTTCGAGCCTAATCAAACGGTTGGCAACCACTCTGATGGTGGTGCTGACGGTTTTCTCTGCTGTTTGTGTGGTGTCAACTAACCCAGCATTTGCCAACCCAGATACCTCAAGCTCCTGGGTGATTCAAAAAAGTCTTTCTTGGGCGCGTTGGGCTCCTGCTCCCTATCTGCGTTGGGATGTGTATAACGATCTTGACAATCGGGTTCAATTAGTTGCCGATCCAACCACTAAGAGTGCGGTTTACTTCCTGAAGTCGGATGGAAGTGTTGGCTATCGCAACGTCGATCAGAACATAAACAAAACTTTCCCCGGTATTACTGCCAAGCAGATTGCGGTAGGTAAAAACGGGCGGCTGTGGGCAATTACCACCGATGGGCGTTGGGCACGTTGGGCTCCTGCTCCCTATCAGCGTTGGGATATCTATAACGATCTGGACAATCGAGTTCAATTAGTTGGCGATCCTCAATCGGAAGGTGGAATTTACTTCCGTAAGGCAGATGGCAGCGTTGGCTTCCGCAACGTCGATCAGAACGTCAACAAAACGTTCCCTGGTATTACCGCCAACCAGATTGCGGTAGGTAAAAACGGGCGGCTGTGGGCGATTACCACCGATGAGCGTTGGGCGCGTTGGGCGCCTGAGCCTTATCTGCGTTGGGATATCTATAACGATCTGGACAATCGGGTGCAGTTGGTTGGCGATCCTCAATCGGAAGGTGGAATTTACTTCCGTAAGGCAGATGGCAGCTTTGGCTTCCGCAACGTCGATGAAAACATCAATAAAGAATATCCAGGCGTTGTTGCAACAGATATAACAGTTTCCGATCCCTCTTAAACTTTTTGCTCTCAATCATTCATTAGAGGGTAAAAAAAAGAGGAAGTTGGTTTCGGTAACTTAAAAATCATGTGGGGTGGGTTACTGCCCCACAGATCTTTTTGAGGGGTTGATGAGTGGTGGGAGCAAAAACGCACTCAGTTAATGCAAGAACTTCAGCAGCATTGCGCTCGCGCCAAGGGCAAGTCAGGATATAGACGAACACTTGCCTTAGATTGCTCAGAACAACTCTGGTGCAGCATTGCGATTTTTTGACGCGGTGCGATCGCTCTTGTCGGGTGGGCATTGCAGTTATCTTCTAGAAAATCTTCCCAGATTTTGGTGCAATGCCCACCCTACCCTTATTCACTTTCCGCAGCAACAAAAAACAGATAACTCATATTGCAATATTTGCTACAAGTCCTGAAGCGCAGCTCCAACCAGAGCGCGTAGGGAGCAGGGCTACCGTTAATTTTGCTAATAGGTCAAAGTGTAGAACACAAAAGCAAAGTTTTGGATCGCTAATTACCATGGGTCTTTCCGATGAGTCAGTGAGCCCTTTCCAAATCAACATCGTGCCGATGATTGATGCGATCTTCTCGCTCCTCGCATTTTTTATCATTTCGACGCTGTATTTAACCCCTTCGGAAGGGCTGCCGGTCAATTTACCCAAAGCAGTAACTGCACAAACTCTGCGCCAAACTCAAATTAATGTGACGATTAGCGCTGATGGAAAGATTGCGCTGAACCGTCAGCCGATTGAGCTGCAAAAGCTTGAAGACAGGGTACGTGCTTTGGTTAGGCCGAACGCTGAATCGCTGGTGGTCATCAATGCTGATGAAAGAGTCGTTTATGGTCGGGTGGTTAGTGTGATGGATCGCTTGAATCAGGTTAAGGGGGTAAAATTAGCGCTCGCGGCACAGAAACAGTAAAGGGTTGAAAGTTGGCAGGTTGAAAGTTGGCAGGTTGAAAGTTCAAACCTTCAAACCTTCAACCTTCAAACCTTCAACCTTCAACCCTCATTGAACAATCTGACGCATATATTTACTCCACAACTGGGCGGCTTGCGCACTACTGCCTCTGGTTGGAGAGGGTTTATCATTGCCCAGCCAGATGCCGGTGACCAGCTGGCCGCTGGGAATATAGCCAATAAACCAGAGGTCTTTGTTATTGTTGGTGGTGCCGGTCTTACCCGCCTCTCCCAGTCCCAGAGACGCCCCACGACCTGTGCCGCTTTTTTGATCGCATCAGTTGGGATAACTTTAACGAATCTGGAGACTTCAAATCCCAAATAGAAGCTTATTATAACTTCACAGGATATTATCCAGAATCGGTTCATGTTGACCGCATTTATCGAACTAGAGAAAACCGAGCCTGGTGCAAAGAGAGAGGAATTAGAATTAGTGGCCCTCCTTTAGGAAGACCGCCTGCTCATGTGAGTCAAGAAAACAAGAAGCAGGCCAGAGAAGATGAGAAAATTCGCAACGCTATTGAGGGAAAGTTCGGACAAGGCAAACGAAGATTTAGTCTTTCTCGAGTGATGGTCAAACTTTTTAATACTTCTCAAACCGCCATTGCTATTACTTTTTTAGTTATGAATCTTTCTACCTGGCTCAGACGGGTTTTTTGTGCTTTTTTGTGTCGATTTCCCAAAACAACACCTTTCTCCCCCTCGCTGATTATCAAAAATTATCTTTGGGCGCATCTCAGACAATATCAACTTATGTACGCTCGAGCTTGAATAAATCATTAATCCTTCTGTCGCGATCGCAGACTTATTCAGCAAGAGCAGCAGAAGCCTCTCGCTCACCCGAAGGGGAGCGATGAGAGGAATGCGCGTGAGTTGAGGAGCGTTCCCTGACCAATGCCGAAGGCGAGGGAAGGGAACAGCGACGAAACGAACTATTTCTCAGGCAACGAACGAATGAATTCTCGAATCACATCCGTTTGGGATCTCCCGACCAACTTGCAATATCGGTCTAACTTTTCTTTTTCGTACTTTGGCAGTCGAATATTGACAGATTCCTTGCTAGTCATCGTTGCATTGTATCGCATATTGCAATACAATAATAGTATGAAATACACTTACCAGTACAAAGCACTTCCAACCACAGAACAGAAGCTAGAGCTAAATCTCTGGCTGCGGATTTGCCAGTACTGGTACAACCGTCAATTAGGGGATAGGTTCGATTGGTGGGAGATGAACGTGCGATTCGTTTAGCCGAAACCGAATATCGGAGGATGGCTAGCAAGGCAAGAACCTTGACAACTTGATAAACATGATGGTGAGGAAAGTAACCTAGAAATCCAAGTCCATCCCTCTTGG
>NZ_JBHFNP010000343.1:0-110555 GCF_041929235.1 Microseira sp. BLCC-F43 | reverse complement strand
GCATATCCACAAACCGCTTGTGGGGAATAGAAACAAAATGTTGATTATTGACTTTTCCCAGACAAACTGCTTGTTTCCACAAAGGATTCAAACCAATTACTAGCGTACCTATACGATGAGCCACCAAAGTTTCCACCACCAGTTTACTAGCATGGTGCAAATAATTATCTACTTTTTGGTTGCGCTTGCGTGTGAGACTTTTAATCCTCGAAGATGTGGTACGATTACCCCGCAGCGATGATTGTAACATTGAGCGATGCTTATTGTAAAAATAATTGATTTACTTGAGCGGTCGTCCGTTAATCAGTAGAGGGGCAAAACCCAACTGATTTGATGTTAACGTTGCCAAGTTATTCACTCCTAAATCTATTGCTGCTACCGCATCACCCTCAACAGTTGACGGGGTGGACTCTTGTTGTTCATAAACTACCTCAATTGTGTAACAATTGCATTTCGGAACTATCCGTACCTGACGAATAGCAGCAGTTTGCACTTTTGTTTTGACGCGGATGTTAGTCATTGATAGACTAATAATGCCGCGCCGCAGCTGAACTTTGCTGATGGCTTGCGCTGTATAAATTAGCATATTTCTCCCGGTTTTTTTATCTTTATACTTGGGCATTTTTGGTCGCCCTAAAAACTTTTGATTACCCGCCACATATGCAGAGATTGCTGACCAAAACGACTGCCAATTCTTGTCTATTAACATTAAAATTTGCTTACTTACTTTAGCTGGCAACGCTTTATATTGCGGCTGGGCTTGCATCAGTTTTTGCAGGGCATTGTAATTGAGATCCCCCCAGCCATAAAAATAATTCTTTCTCAGAATATAGCTCGCTGCATTATAAATATTTTTTGACTTAAAACTCAGGTCGTCTATTTCTGAAAATAGGGGATGGGTTGATTTGATAATGTGTCTTTCAACCAGTTGCATGGAAAACCTAAAAGCTGGTCAACCAAAACACTTATAATTTTACAGGTTTTAGTTACCGCGTTGGCAGAACTTTATTTAAGTTTTACAACGATTCTCCGCCGCCCCCCAACAGTAGCCGCCGCCACTCTTGCGTCATAAATGCTAATAATTGTAAATAAATGCTAAGATTTTAAGTGACTTGTTACAATACATTATCCCTGCTGATGTGCCGTTCCCGTCCTACCATCGTCAACAGAACGATCTGCCCAAACTCAAAGAGTCTTGGACAGCATTGAAAAACGTCGATTCTCAAGTGCTGCAAACGACGATTCGCCGCCTGCATGACACTTGGGAAGCTTTTCAAGCACGGGGGCATGGATTCCCACGCTTCTTGAAGTTTGGACAATTCAAGTATGCTTGTGTTTCCACAGTTCAAGACAAATCCCATTGCTGGGGACAACATCAATCTGCCGAAGATTGGCAATGTCCCCATGAGCTTGTCTCGTCCTATTCCTGATGGATTCAAGGTCAAGCAGGTGCGGGTATTGGCGAAAGCGCACAGAACGCAATGGTATGTGGTGATTTCGATTCAGTCTGATGTCTCTGTTCCTGATATCCCCTTCCACGGAAGATCTATCGGGATTGACTTGGGACTGGAACGATTCGCAACGGTGTCGGATGGTAGCTTTTTTGAGCGCCCCAAGTTTCTCAAGTCTCAACACCGCAAGCTGAAATTGCTGCAAGGTCGAGTAAGTAGAAAACAGAAGCGTTCTGCCAACTGGGAAAAAGCGCAAATCAAGGTCGCTAGATGGCATCATCACATTGCCAACACTCGCAAAGACTTCCATCTCAAAACCGCGCATAAGCTCTGCGATCAAGCTCAGACCATCTTTGCTGAAGACCTCAACACGGTTTTCCTCAATCGAGGAATGCTTCGCAAAGACTGTATTGATGCATCGAGGAGTGCGTTCCTAAGCTTGCTGGAATGGGTGTGTTGGAAACGAGGCGCATTCTTCATGCGTGTCAATCCCAACGGTACATCCCAAACTTGTCCACAGTGTGGTGCAACGGTGCGGAAATCTCTGGAGGTCAGAGATCATCATTGTTCTGAATGTGGTTATCAAACTCATCGGGATCATGCTGCTGCTGAGATGGTGTTATTGCGTGGATTGAACTTAGTACCCGTGGATATTCGGGGAATGGAAACTGTCTGTGCAGGCGTACTACCGGGGTCAAAAATGGCTAGGCAAGTGCCGAAATCTCGCAAGGGAGTAACCAGAAAGCCTAAGAAGTGATTCTTGGGAATCGCCATCATTACGGTGGGGAGGATGTCAAACTTTGTGAAGGGGGAAGGCTAGGTTGAAAGCTGCCCTATCTTGGGATAAGGACTCTTGTCCTTACTACGAACGGGGAAATTATTATGGCAGTTGGGAAAGATACTCTTTGGGAACGGTTCTTAGCGCCAGTGGTGCGGCTATTGATCGATGAGAAGGCGTTGCAGCAGTTCTATGAGAGCATTGATTGGGAGAAAGAAAGCTCGCGCATACGCAATCCGACTCTCACCTACCCTTCCTACTACAGCAGCCAAAACTTCCACGGTATCGAACGCGGATATCTCAACCCAGGCGCTGCGGTATCATACGATCCGGTTACCCAGTACGTCCTACCACCCAACGAAACCTGGGTGCGCCAAGGCTTAATCGACGCCATCGGGGGAAAACCGCGACGCATATTAGACTTAGGCTGCGGTACGGGTTCCACCACGCTACTGTTAAAACAAGCCTTCCCCCAAGCAGAGGTGATTGGTTTGGACTTGTCGCCCTACATGCTGGTAACGGCTGAATATAAAGCCAAAAAAGCCCAACTCGATATCCAATGGCGTCACGGTAATGCGGAGGAAACTGGGTTACCCAATGCTGCGTTTGATGTGGTGACGGCTGCGTTATTATTCCACGAAACGCCACCGGCGGTAACTAAGGCAATTCTGCGCGAGTGTTTCCGACTACTCGTCGCGGGGGGACAAGTCTTGATTTTGGATGGAAATCAAAAAACTCTGCGCTTAGTGGATTGGCTAAATGATATTTTTGAAGAACCTTATATTAAGGATTATGCGGCGGGTAGCGTCGATGCCTGGATGGGGGCGGCGGGATTTGAGGCTGTTTGCACCCACGATGTGTGGGGACTGCATCAACTCACCCAAGGAATCAAACCCATTCCCGGACAAACAGCATCAGCTGCATCTTCAACATACATCCCATTTGATTCTGAGGGTTTTGCAGCCCCAGCTTTTTAGCACATCGGCATGAGTTTAAAGGCGGTTTTATTCGATTTCAACGGTGTCATTATCAAGGATGAGCCGATCCACGAGCAGCTGATCGAACAGCTTCTGATTGAGGAGAATCTGCGACCTAAACGGGGAGAGTTTCGGCAATATTGTTTGGGTAGGAGCGATCGCGCCTGTCTCAACGATATCCTACTCCGTCGCGGTCGCTTCGTCTCGGATGCCGTCCTCAACGCCTTAATCGCCCGCAAAACTCAAGCCTACCAAAGTCTGTTACAGACAATGTCCCAATTACCCATCTCTCCGGGCTTAGAAGATTTTATTTTAAAGCTACAAGCGGCTAATCTTAAACTCGCGGTCGTCACCGGCGCTCTGCGTGCGGAATTAGAAATAGTATTGAATCGCACTAATATTGCTCAGTATTTTTCTGGAAGCGTGACGGGGGACGACCTAATGGTTAGCAAGCCCGCGCCGGATGGTTATCTGCTGGGAGTCGAGCGGCTGAATCAAATGTATCCCGATCTCAACTTGCAACCGTCCGAGTGTTTGGTAATAGAAGATACCCAAGTCGGGATTACAGCGGCGAAGCGTGCGGGGATGGATGTGGTTGGGATAGCAAATACTTACCCGTTTCACATGCTGCAACGTCAAGCTAACTGGACGGTGGATTATTTTTGGGATCTGGAATTAGACCGGATACAGGAAGTTTATTCCCGCCACGATCCGCAGCCCAGTATAACCGAGTGCTAGAATACAGAATGCCAGTCAGTTGATTTTAGATTGAATCTAAATTCGACAAGGGGGATTAGCTCAGTTGGTAGAGCGCTGCGATCGCACCGCAGAGGTCAGCGGTTCAAGTCCGCTATCCTCCATTGATTTCATACCAAACCATCTAAAGTCTACTAAAAGTCTACTAATGTAAGTATTAGCGACAAAAGAGCGTCGTTGTGCCAAGGGTTAATCCCAGTGGGAAGGGTCGGAATGTTTATGATTATGATTCTGACTTGCTGGGATTGACGGTGATGGAGTATTTGCTGGAATATCATCAGCTTGTAGACAAGGCTACCAGGCTATAATCAAACAACTTAAGGCTTAGCTCTTAATTGCAAGCGGAGAACTACAAAATGGCCGAATTGGTTTCTCAGCCGACGTCAATCCAGTCAGTCTATACGTTGTACAGGGAAGATAAGCTGTATGTAAACCGTCGGTACCAGAGAAAATTGGTTTGGACTCTCGAGGAAAAGCAGAAGCTAATCGAGTCAATTCTTAAAAAATACCCTGTACCAGCGATTTTAATTGCGGAGCGGGATAGCTCGCCGGGAACCTACGAAATTATTGATGGCTTGCAAAGACTGCAAGCTATTATGGCATTCATCGAAACGGCATTCTCTACTCCAGATGGAAAGTACTTCGATCTTCAGTACTTTCCAACAGCGAAGAGCCGTGCAGATGAAGGCTTGTTTGTACCGAAGAAGGAGGCAGATTCGTATCTCTCTCAGAGAGAAGTCAGCACGATACTGGACTACACTCTTGCCTTCTCAGTGATGCGTAATGCGACAGAAGCAGAAATAAACGACGTTTTCAATAGGGTTAACACGTATGGACGTCGCTTGAGTGACCAAGAAAGACGTCAGTCTGGTGTACAAAACGATTTTTCTAACATGGTTAGAGAAATTGCTTGCACTCTTCGAGGAGATCAGTCCGCCGATATTCTTCCACTTAAGTCGATGCCATCTATCAGTATCGATCTACCGATGACGAAGCACGGTTATGAAGTTCAGGCTAATGAAGTATTTTGGGTGAATCAAGGTATCCTGCGCTCAACTGACTTGCGAGACAGCATGGATGAACAATGCATTGCGGATATAGCTGCGTGCATTGTGGGTGGAAAGATCATCGAGCGCTCAAAAGATGCTCTTGATGAAATCTACAAGCTTGGAAGCTCGGAATCAGAACGAGTCACAGATGCGCTTGAGATATACGGCAGCAAAAAATTTGCTGAGGAATTCAAATACTGTGTTGATGAAATTATTAAGGTTTGTAATCAGGGTGGGACTGAAAAACTCAGGAGTATTGTATTTAGCACGAGAACAACTAACCCTTTTCCATCTGTTTTCGCAATCCTTGTAATTGCCTTTCACGAGTTAATAATTAAAGAGGGTAAGAAGATAATAGATTATTCAGGCATTAGAACAAACATTGTGGATCTGGCTGATAGGATAGCCACAAGCCGAAAGGGTACGTCACCTGACGAGCGGCGCAAAAATGTAGATCAAATCAAAGGGCTTATTGGAAAGTTTTTCATTGAATCAAATATTCGAGCTCAGATTTATGGAAATCATGCTACAACTGATATTGAGAGTGCCATCAGAAGAGCAGAGATTGAACTTTCTGATTATGAGCTAAAACAGGGAATGCTTTTGCTTTCTAATCAACGCAAAATTGATAAAGAAATTATCGATAAGGTCATCAAGACTATCTGTGCGATTGCTAACAATGGACCAAACAGAATCGGTAAGGTGATTATTGGTGTTACTGACAAAGATGCTGATTCGACTAGGATCAAGGCTCTGGATGGCATAGAGCCTAAGAAAGTAGGAAAGCGATTTGTTGTTGGAGTTAATCGAGAAGCAAAGGTTCTCGGAATATCGGTAGAAAACTATTTCTCGAAATGGAAGGATGCGATAAAAAATTCTGAAATATCTCCGTCGCTAAGGGATTCAGTTTTGTCAAATATGGATTTCAATTCATTTTACGGCTTAGGTATTATTATCATCACTATTCCGCCTCAGAAGGAACTTTCGTATGTTGGAGAAGAAATCTACTGGCGTAATGGTGACGCGACTGAGCTTGCAAAGACGCCAAAACAAATCGCTATGTTAGCGCAGCGCTTCTAAGATTCACATGAGTCCAAGCCAACCTAGTTTGGTTTATCCGAACAATAACCCTGAACTATTGAATCAGTAAAAGAGTTATGATCGCGCTTAATATTTCGCTTCCTGAGACAATTCAATCGTTTGTCGAGCAACAAGTCGCTAAGGGAGGTTACAGCAATGCTTCGGAATACATCCTGCACCTGATTCTGCAAGAACAAGCCAAAGCTGCACGAGTTGAGGCATTATTACTGGAAGGTTTGGATAGTGGCGACCCGATAGAAGCGACAGATGATTGGTGGGAGCAAAAACGCACTCAGTTGATGCAAGGACTTCAGGAAACTCAGGAATGACCAAACGCATTGTCATCACGCCAAGGGCAAGCCAAGATATAGACGAACACTTTGCTTACATTGCCCAGAACAACTCAGATGCAGCCTTGCGATTTTTTGATGCAGTACGTCAGACCTGTGCTAGATTAGCCCAAATGCCAGGGATGGGTCGGTCTTATCCAG
Source organism: Microseira sp. BLCC-F43 (assembly GCF_041929235.1). Classification (NCBI taxonomy): domain Bacteria; kingdom Bacillati; phylum Cyanobacteriota; class Cyanophyceae; order Aerosakkonematales; family Aerosakkonemataceae; genus Microseira; species Microseira sp. BLCC-F43. The sequence continues at coordinate 103,973 of NZ_JBHFNP010000343.1, read as the reverse complement.
TAACTAATCCTCGTTTAGAGGGCTTGCGGAAGTGGTCAGTTAAGGGATTTGAGAAGCATCTGATTTTTTATTTATCTTTTGATGACTACATTGAAATCGTGCGAGTTCTGCACGCCGCACGGGATATTGAAGCGATTTTATAACAACAGGAAGGTGAATAAATACGACAGTGGTGCGATGGCTTGTCGATCAAGAAGTATAGCGACTGTATAACTCAGTACGCCATCCGGTAATTCAGAACAAACGTACTTACTCTAGGAGTATATTATCCCATCTGCTGTAAAAGATGACATATTAATATTTTAAATAAATAAAAATAATTTTAGAACTTAGGCACGACGATCTTATCACCAAAGTTTCTTGCTAGGATCTCTCGTTGCCAAACCGACGATTTTTCATAGAAACTTTGGTGTTTGCGTAAGTCCTGAATTTGTTAAAGCCGAGCGGTAGCTTGAGTTTAAACAGCTATAATACTTACTGCGTAAGCATTCCAGCGATTTTAGCCTCAACGACATTAATGTGTTGGGACGACAAATAAGTTTAGGACTTACGCACCCTGCGCCAAAAACAAAGGTGATGCGTCAATCTCTAGTAGAGACGTTACATGTAACGTCTCTACAATTAAACCCAGGATTTTTCGGATCGCCCCTTGTTTTTTTGCGTAAGTCGTGAATTTGTTAAGCAACACCTACTCTGGCAAAAAGCATAGGACCGACATCCAGGGGCTGCTTACTTTCTCTTTCTTCCGATAGAAGTTAGAGTAAACAGCAATCGTTAATGTAACTAATGAAGACAACTAAACCAATGTTCCATAGCTCCCGACTTTAAACTGTCCGGGAAACCCTTCGCCATTCCTGGCGATAAAAACCGGCTAATTGTCAAACAAAAATAAATGAAGAACCAGTATGATTTCTGCGACGAATATACTTTAGCAGAAACAGCCGAAAACCTTGCTAAAAAAGCTGTGAAGTTAGGATTGATCCAGAGTTTTGTCGTCCGGGTTTTTGCCGATAGCTGGCAATTTTACATTCCCAAGGAAAACGAATCCGAACCCCTGACGCCAGAACAAGCATACCTATATCTGAAAAGATTAGTGGAACAGGCTATTGAAGAGGATGCACCGGATGCGGGGACACTAAGGACGCGGGGACACCACATGGTAGGAGGGAGGGGATTCCAACTTTGAACAATTTTCTGTTTCTAGCGCGTTTAAATTCAGGAGGATCGGAGCGGGAGCTTCGCTCTTGAGAATGGAGCACTCTTAGCGTTTCCCCAACTCCTTTGTCTGGGCGTCTTCTTGGTCAGGGAACTAAGGTCGGCGCTAATTCTAAAAATTAGAAAATTGCCAAAAATCGCGACAAAAATTAAGGTTTTGGAGAAGTATTGATGATGGAATTAAAGCGGATCGATCGGCAGGTTGTTGCAGTCGTTGGAGCTTCCAGCGGCATCGGGCGCGCAACAGCTTTTGAGTTTGCCAGTAGAGGTGCAAAAGTAGTCGTTGCTGCTCGCAACGAACAAGGATTGAAATCGTTGGTAGAGGAGATTCAAAGCATTGGCGGCGAAGCGGTGGCAGTTGTTGCGGATGTGGCGAATTTCGAGCAAGTAAATGCGATCGCCGACAAGGCCATCCATGCATACGGGGGACTCGATACCTGGGTACACTGCGCCGCTACCGGCGTCCTCGCCATGTTCGATCAGATAACCCCAGAAGAATTTCAGCGCGTTATCGATGTCAACTTGATGGGGCAAGTATACGGGGCAAAGGCAGCACTACCTTATCTCAAACAAGAAGGACGCGGCGCATTAATCTGTATTTCCTCAATGGAAGGTACGCGCAGTTTGCCGCTGCAAAGCCCCTATTCCGCCGCCAAACATGCTTTAGAAGGCTTTCTCGAATCTTTGCGCGTCGAACTGATGCACGAAAAAATTCCTATTAGCGTTACGACCATACGCCCTGCGGTAATTAACACCCCCTACTACAACAAAGTTCGCACCAAACTAGGCGTTAAACCTACAGGAATACCGCCCTATTATGACCCCAGATTGGTTACCGATGCTATCCTCTACGCCGCCGAACATCCAATTCGCGATTTTATCGTTGGAGATGTGGGCAGAATATTGGATGCATTACAACGAGTTTCGCCGCCACTCGTGGATAATTTGTTACTGCTAATCAGTTTTGCGGGACAGCGAACAAACGAGCCAAAATCCGAAGATGCGCCCGATAATTTATTCGAGCCAATTGATGGATACAACCGCATTTATGGTGATTTTGGTAAATTAGTAATACCGAGTTTGTCAGATTGGTTGGTTAAGCTAATACCGTAAAACCACAAATAAACCGGGTTTATCTATACTAAAAAACCCGGTTTATGGCTCTAAGCTAATACCGTAAAACCCATCAAAAAAGGAGAAAGAAATGAAAGCAGTTTGCTGGCATGGGGCGAACGATGTGCGGGTTGAAACAGTACCCGATCCAACAATTGTCAACCCGCGAGATGCCATTTTAAAAATCACATCGGCAACGATTTGCGGTTCGGATTTGCATATTTACGACGGCTACATTCCCACAATGAAAAAAGGTGACATTATCGGTCATGAATTTATGGGAGAAGTCGTCGATATTGGCAGGGAAGTCAAGCAGTTAAAGAAAGGCGAACGCGTGGTTGTTTCTTCGATTATCGGCTGCGGTCAATGCTGGTTTTGTCAGCAACAAATGTGGTCGCTGTGCGATAACTCCAACCCCAACGCCTGGATGCAAGATAAAATTTACGGCTTTGGCACATCGGGCATTTTCGGCTACTCCCATGCCTTTGGCGGCTATGCAGGTGCTTTCGCCGACTACGTGCGCGTACCATTTGCCGACTATGGTGCAATCAAAGTTCCCGAAGGCATTCCGGATGAAAAATTACTGCCTATTTCCGATGCTTTTCCCACGGGTTACATGGGGGCAGAAATGTGCGATATTCAACCCGGAGATATCGTAGCAGTTTGGGGTGCAGGCCCGGTGGGATTATTCGCGATGAAAAGCGCTTACATGTTAGGTGCAGAACGAGTTATCGCCATCGACCGAGTTCCAGAACGCCTGCAAATGGCTAAAGAATTCGCCCATGCAGAAACAATTAATTACGAAGAAATTGATGCAGGCGAAGCACTTAAAGAAATGACCGGCGGACGTGGCCCCGATGCCTGCATTGATGCCGTAGGATTAGAAGCACACGGCATGGGTTTAGAAGGATTTTACGACGAAGCAAAACAGGCGGTAAGATTAGAAACCGATCGCCCTACCGTACTGCGACAAATGATGGTAGCTTGTCGCAAAGGCGGCACTCTTTCTATCATGGGTGTTTACAGTGGTTTTGTAGACAAAATCCCGATGGGTGCAGCTTTTAATAAAGGCTTGACCTTCAAAATGGGGCAAATGTTCGGTCAGAAATACATGGCGATGTTGCTGGGTCGAGTTTTAGAAGGTGAAATCGATCCATCCCAAGTTTTTACCCATCGCTTATCCCTAGACGAAACGAAACACGGCTTTGAAATTTTTAAGCACAAAAAAGACAACTGCATCAAAGTCCTGTTGAAACCAGGCTTGTAGTAACCCTGAAGCGGTAATGGGTAATGGGTAATGGGTAATGGGTAATTGTCAAGAGTAAGCGCGGGTTTTACCTGCTAGAAACCGGGTTTCTGTGCAAAATTGTTGAGCAAGGAAAGAGATCTAGGTCGAAACTTTGGTGATGCTCTCGTTAAAGCGGTCCCTACTGCCAATGAATCCAATTACCAATTACCAATTACCAATTACCAATTACCGCTGTCACAACTATTAACTAGCAACTTGAGTTACTTACCAAAATGAGGAAAAATCTATGAATCGAATAATTTCCAGGTTACAAAGCGTTCTAGCCCGCGCAATTTTAACTACAGTTATCGTAGGAACTGCGTTTTTAATCAATGTTGCTCTTGGCTTTGGGAATCCTTTGCCAGCTCATGCTTTACCCTTGCTAACAATTGACAGCAGTTCTTATGCCGTCGATCCCGATAAGGAGCGGCTACCGACTTATGCCAAAGCTGATGGAAATCAAAAACCCGACCTGATTGAAAATTCCAGAGAAAAACTCAAAAATGCGGCTGATAACATCCGAGAAAAGCTCAATCTCGCTCAACCTCTGCCTGAGAGTAGGAAAGAATTTTTAAATGGGGATAAAGACACTACCGATTTGGGGATCAAGGGTCAATAAAATTTGGAATATCAGGGTGCTAAAACTGTGGGGGGAAACATGAAAGTCGAACCAGATACTGAAGTTGATAAAACGGTAACGATTGACAAATTGCTGGCAGATCTTTACCAATTTATCGAAGAACTTGAGCAGCAAGTCAAAAACAATACCTATCCGTTAAAACAACAAGTGACGCCGGTTGGTAACCTAGCTTCATCGCGCGATTCCGCGCAGATATGCTGATCGCACGAGTAGAGCGAACGCCCAAAGGGCGAATCCCATTGTCGGCGATTGATTAAGAAAATGGTGCGTTACGCTATCGCTAACGCACCCTACATTTTTTAACTACAAATTTACCTAAATTTTATATTCCATCTTGGGTTAGAAGTTAAGTAAACAAGTGAAGGTTAATGTTTTGACAGAAGCGGTGTTTTTCTGACAAGTCTTGCAAACATGGAAGTTTACGACGTTGTAATAATTGGTGCAGGACACAATGCGCTAGTTTGTGCTGCTTACCTACTAAAGGCTGGCTATAGGGTTTTATTAATAGAAAATCGGGCAATTCCTGGGGTGGTTCAACAACAGAAGAAAGCTTAAAAAAAGCAGATCCTGGCTTTAAATTTAACCCTTGCGCTATCGACCACATATTTATTCACTTGGGACCAGTTGTTCAAGAACTGGAGCTAAACAAATATGGGTTGGAATATCTTTTCTATGACCCCACTGTTTTTTGTCCCCATCCGGATGGGAAATATTTCCTCGGTTACCGTTCGGTTGAGCAAACTTGCGCTGAAATTGCCCGGTATAGTCCCAGAGATGCGCGTAAATACGCTGAATTTATAGACTTTTGGCAGCGGGTTTTGGGGATGCTGATTCCCATGTTCAACGCGCCGCCAAAATCGTTAATTGATATATCGGGAAATTTTGACTGGGCAAAGCTTAAAGACTTTTTTTCTTTGATGGGTCCCCCCGATAAAATATTGGACTTGGTGCGGACAATGTTCACCAGTCCGATGGATTTATTAAACGAGTATTTTGATGAAGAATTTGTCAAAGCTCCTTTGGCGCGTCAAGCATCGGAACTCAGTTTACCTCCTTCTCAAAAAACGGGTGCGGTTGGTTCTATTATGATGGCAATGCGTCACAATCCTGGCGCTGCTAGACCAAGGGGCGGCACTGGTGCATTGACGCAGGCATTGGTGAGATTAGTTATGAGTCAAGGCGGAGTCATCCTCACCGAACAACAAGTTAAAAAAGTTTTGGTAGATAATAATCGAGCGGTGGGGGTTCGACTGGCGAATGGTAAGGAATATCGAGCAAAGTGCGGTGTGATTTCTAGTATTGATGCTAAGCGTTTGTTTTTACAATTAATCGATGAAAGCGATGTGGATGGGGCAGATCCAGAGTTGCGCGATCGCATCTCTCGTCGCATCGTTAATCATAACGAAAGCATCCTCAAAATTGACTGCGCTTTATCGGAACTTCCTCGCTTTGTACATCACAATCATAAAGACGAATATCTCACCGGCGCTATTTTAATTGCCGACTCGGTTGACCATGTAGAATTAGCTCACACCGATCCAGACATTGGCAGAATTCCCGACGATCCCTCTATGTTTGCCGTCGTGCCTACAATCGTAGATCCGACGCTAGCACCGGAAGGCAAGCATACCCTGTGGATCGAATTTTTTGCCCCCTATCAAATTAAAGGTGCAGAAGGTACGGGATTAAACGGCACGGGTTGGACCGACGAATTAAAGCACAAAGTCGCAGATAAAGTCATCGATAAATTGGCAGATTATGCACCGAATATCAAAAAATCTATCATTGCCCGTCATGTAGAAAGTCCTGCCGAACTCGCAGAGCGTTTGGGTTTCCTGAAAGGCAATTACTATCACCTCGATATGACATTCGATCAGATGATGTTCTTCCGCCCCTTGCCGGAATTAGCCAACTATAAAACCCCGATTGAAAATTTATTTTTTACCGGGGCGGGAACTCATCCAGGCGGGTCAATTTCCGGAATGCCGGGGCGCAATTGCGCTCGCGTTTTCTGGCAAACTCAGCACCCAATTGCTCAGAAGTTCGCTGATGCTGGCAATGCCCTTAAATCAACGGCAAAATCTGTCTTCGGCACTTAGAAAAAGCGGGTTGGTGCGGTACTGGTAATGGCGTTCCCAGGCAGAATTACGACCTGTGGGAGCAATTAGCAATTACCAATTACCAATTACCAATTACCAATTACCAATTACCGCTTGAGTTACTAACTGATTCCCGCTCAATTTCATCAATAAAATCCGATACAATCACCGTAAATTTTTCGGGGAAAAACAGTATCCATTCGTGGTATACTCCATCCAAAACTAGCAGTTTGGCACCTTTTATCCCTTGGGAAAACTCTTGAGCAAATGGAAGAGGCGTCAGCAGATCGTTTGCTCCCCACAAAACTAAACAGGGAGATTCAATTTTGGGCAAAATGAGTCTGATATCTTTTTCTATTGCCACCCATGCTGCTTGGATAACCTTGTCTGGGTTGAATAAGCTGTTATACAACACACTTTTAAACATCTCAAGCACAGGATCAATCTTCATTTGCCCCATTTGTGCGGGCATTTCAATTGCCCTTTTCAACAATACCTCTACAGGGGAACCCAGAGGAATACCCGTACTATCAACTATTGTGATACTGCGGACAAGCGACGGTTTTAAGGCTGCTAATGCTAGGGCTATAGCTCCTGCTATCGAATGTCCAATAACATGAACTTTTGGCAATTTTAAAATGTTGATAAAATCTATCATCACCTCAGCATAGTCGCTGTAATCTTGAACGCAGTTAGGAGCTTTTGATTTTCCAAAGCCTGGTAAATAAGGAGCGATAACTTGGTAACGCTGAGCTAAGCTATTTAAGCTGTCTTGATAAGGTTCAACGCCTACGCTCCAGCCATGTAAAAACAGTATGGGAGATGCCATCGAAGCTTTCCCACCTTGGAAATAAGAAATGCTGCAATCTTCCCAAGCAACTTGCTTTTCTATAAAGTCCCCTTTCATTTCACTCTCCTTTGTTACAGGCGATGTTTCAATTTTTAAAATAATATCATGTCCGTTTGCTTCGTTATCGCGGTGGGGGCGGGTTTATTTTAGCGATCTGTTGTATTCAAATACGCAAATCGATGCCCCCGGAATTGATATGATGGAAAACAAAATCATTCTACCTATGGAGAGAGTTACTGCTGAGATTGAACGTTCAAAATCTAGATTAAATAATATAGAAGGTGCAATCATGTCTGCTTCAGAATCCGCCGTTCTTCTGCTGCTGCTGCTGTTATTATTTCCTTTCTCAATCGTGCAAATGGGATCTGCCCTTGAGCAAGAAGATCTCGAAGGCTTTTATATCTGGACTTGCGTCGCTTCTTTTCTTGCCGGGTTGCCATTTATGACTACTTTTTAGCATTAGGTTGTGGCGTTCTGTTGTTTTGTTTGTAACAAAATCCAGCCAATAGCTGCCAGCGCTACACCCAGGGCAAGAAAGCCGATATCCCATGCTAGCTGATTGGGGCCAGGTTTGACATGATGAATACCCAAAATTTGATGGTTGATAATACCTTCAATCAAGTTAAACGACCCTGCACCGATGAGCAATGACCCAACAAAAGTTTTTAAAGATAAGCGAGTGTTGCGATCGGACGCGGCGCGCCACAAGAATATTACACCCGCTACAGTAAGCGCATAATCAAAAGCATGAAATAAGCCATCCCAAAAGGTGTTTACTTCAAAATTAGGCATGGGTGTTGCGGGTCGAACGCTGGTTAGCATATGATGCCATTGCAGGATTTGGTGCAAAACTATTCCATCAAAAAATCCGGCTGCGCCCATACCCAGCAGTATCCCAGCAACGATCAAATTTCCCAGTTGATTGTGGTTTTTATCCATAAAGCGATCGCATGAACCAAGATAATCCTATACAAAGATATTTTTGTTTTACAAGTACATTACCGTTTAATATTTATATTGCCCTCTACCAAGCGAGCGACTTTATGGTTAACCCGGTTGCCAGTCTCAAACCGCCGAAATATAATGAATAATCCAAAAGCTTTGCATCTATCTAAAGTATTAACTTAATAACAAACCTAGTAAGCGCGACGCAGGATTTATCATGATACGACGGCTACAACTCTTGGCATGTACCTACAGACAGACGAGCAAAAAAAGTAACAGATATAGATTGATGACAGTAGATTTATAACGTTGGCGTTGCGCGCAGCACCCATGAGGATGAAAAAATGGAAACCACACAATCAGATATTGTCAAACGGGAAACGCCAAGCAATAAGGGCGATACCGCCAACTGGGCTTCATTAATTGGCGGTGGCGCACTCGTGCTTTATGGTTTATCGCAAAGATCTCTACGCGGTGCGCTAATGGCACTAGCTGGTGGGGGTTTAGTTTATCGCGGTGTGACTGCACAAAAAGAAGCAACCGATATCAACCAAACCATTAAAGTAGAAAAGACGGTAACGATTAACTCATCGCCAGAAGAACTATATCGCTTCTGGCACGACTTCGAGAACTTGCCCCGATTTATGAAGCATCTTAAGTTCGTAAAGGTGTATGATGAGAAGCGATCGCATTGGATCGCCAACGCCCCTCTAGGCAATAGCGTCGAATGGGATGCAGAAATTATCAACGACCAAGAAAACCGTTTAATTGCTTGGGCGTCGGTTGAAGGTGCAGATATTGATAACTCTGGTTTTGTGCGGTTTCAACCCGCACCAGCCCGACGCGGTACCGAAGTCAAAGTAGTGATAGAATATAACCCGCCGGGTGGCGCAATTGGCGCAACGGTTGCCAAACTTTTTGGCGAAGAACCAGAACAACAAATTGGAGACGACTTGCGCCGCTTCAAGCAAATAATCGAAGCAGGCGAAATTGCCACAACCGAAGGGCAACCCGTTGGCAGTCGTTAAGAAAATTGGGAATTGGTAATTGGTAATTGGTAATTGTATATAATAGAATACCCATTACCTATTACCTATTACCCATTAGCAATTAGCAAAAAATCTATGAAATTGCGTCCGATTGCGATTTTGCTTGCCTTAATTGTTGTCATAGGATTCTTAGCTTACCAAGTTGAAATTGCCTTTTCCGTAACGCCAAGCATTGGCAGTACTTTTACGCCATTGACCCAGCCGACACCGCAAGAAATCGGCTCGTTTGATGTGTTAGGCTACCCGATTGATAAACAGCAGGCGACGCGACTAAAACAAACCGAAGAAGGACGCGCATTACTATTGCCTGAAAATGGGGCGGTGGAGGTGACGGAAGATTTACTGACTCTGGGGCGCAGGGCATTTTACGGGGAAACTTTTAAGAATGAAATATTTCTAACGGATGTGGTGGGCGTCCTGGATGGCCCGATTAATATTTGGAGTATGACGCGCGCCATCGCCAGCCTTGGGGGCAAGTCTACCACAAATTTGCAAGTTCCCCTCGATAAAGATATCACGATTGGCGGACGCACATTTAAAGCAGGCACGTTATTGAATACGGGATTAGACGTGGCAGCAGGTTTAGCTATTCCCCTGGGAATTCGTCCCACCATCGGGCACGGGAAAGTGCGAGTTGGCATTACCTGCGCCATGTGCCACGCCACGGTTGATAAAAAAACCGGACGCATTTTAGAAGGCGCACCAAATAACGATATCAACCCCGGTTTAGTACTGGCATTTGCCTCTAATTCAGCGGCAATGTTTCGCCATACAAGTGTTAATCCGCTCCAAATTCCGCCGGGAGATCGAACTTATATTGACGCCAAAGGAAATGCATCTCGCTTACCAGATATTAAAACTTTAGAAGATGCCGTCGATGCACAATTTTTAACTTGGCCTCCGGGCAATTTCGATTCTACTGGAACTTTGGTAAATAATCCTTCCCAAAATCCATCTTCCTATACTTTTGATGCTTGGCCTTATGGTTGGAGCGGACATTCTGCGATTGGTTGGTTTCACGGACTGACAACGCTCAATAGCAACGTCCACGCTACCAACTCGGATGCTACCACTGGGGCAGATAGTAGTTGGCAAACCCTAGGCATCGATAAAGAAACTTATTTGGGCGTAATTTTGCAAAATGCCGCCAATCCCGCTTTTCGGTTGCCAGAAGCTGCAAAACCTTCTGAATTTTTTGCTCAAAACGATCCGACACCGGGTGAACCTGCACTCAACGAAGTGATTCGGATGCCCGGATATCCGAAAGGTTCGCCGTTTATGCTCGATGGATTGATGGCAAATTCTCCCAAATTTCCGGTGGCAAAACAACTCAATGCCATGTCTGCTTGGCAGAATACTTTGGCACCGCCGCCCAATTTTTCTACCGATAGCGAGTCGGTGGAGCGAGGTGGGGCGGTGTTCTTTCGCGCCGGGTGCGTTGATTGTCACAGCGGACGCTATTTCACCAACCACGATGTCATCCCGCAAAATGAAATCGGTACGCAACCATCCCGCGCCCCTACCCTAGCAGCGATCGCGCGTTCTTTCACCTATCCGATGACCTATCCGAGTAGCGCCGTAGCGCCCGTACCCCCCAACGCGCCCGAATTACCCGTCCCGACGGAGATTACACCAAAGAAAGCACAGCAACTTGCGTTTGGAATTAATAATCCGGCGGGAGGATATAAAGTACCCAGTTTGATCGGACTGCACGTAACTGCGCCTTATTTGCACGATGGTGGCGTGGCGGCGAGTGCGGAGGCGATTGAGATGGATGAGAGGAGCGAGCGCTTCGTCGTCGCCAAATCCGACGAAATCGGTCTGGCAGGCACGTTAATGCGCGGGATTTTACCCGATCCGGAGGCGAGTTTGCGCGTGTTGGTGGATCGGAAGTTGAGGAAAAGTGCGATCGCCAACAACCGCGCCAATCCCGATTTGCTTTTATCCAATGTAGACGGTAGCGGACACAACTATTGGGTTGACCCAGAAGCAGGTTTCACCACCTCGGATCAAACCGATTTAATCCAATTCCTGCTTTCCCTAGACGATAACCCAGAAGTGATTCCCACTTCACCGCGCTAAAAAATAGTAGCCGTAGTCGCACTAATTGAACAACTCGGTTATTAACCGAGTTGTTCTTTTTTTAGATAACTTGGATTATTTTATAGCTAATTTTTAAGTAAATAATTAAAATGGTAAATGTATAATACAAAACTTTTTTAGTTTTGTTTTTACCGTTTAATTGAAGGAATTTACCCCAACTATAGCAAGCAACCTTATGATGGAACAAAAGGACGGCGCTTGGAGAATCCAAGAAACTTCTGATAAATATGACAACGCATATATAAACGTTCGAGAAGACCAAGTTGTTCAACCCGATGGGCAGTCTGGCAGGTATGCCACCGTTGAGATGAAACCGGGGGTTGCTATTCTGCCACTAGATAACAACGGTATTGTATACCTGATTCAACAATTTCGCTATGCCCTGGGCAAAGAAAGTATTGAAGTCGTCTGCGGTACAATTGAGCGGGATGAAACACCCGTTGAAGCAGCGCTACGCGAACTTTTAGAAGCACAAGGTATCCAAGCTGAAGAATGGATTGAACTGGGCGTCGTCGATGTAGATACTTCAATTTTCCACTGTCCCGCCCATTTATTTTTAGCCAAAGAGTTAACATTTACCAAAACAAAAAGAACGGGAACGGAAACGATAAAAAACGTCAAAGTTCCCTTAAATGTAGCGGGACAAATGGTAATGGATAGCGCTATTACCCACAGCATTAGCTGCGTTCTGATACTCAAAGCAATTAATGCCTTGCAAAAGAAACACGAGAGCAATGATTAGCCGAAAAAAGCAATAATATCATGTCCTTAGGCATCGGTAGTGTATGGATGGCTAATTGCTAATTGCTAATTGCCAGACAGCAGCCATTAGCGATTAGCTATTAGCAGTTACACAACCGTTGCCTAAGGACATGACGCCCCAAATACTTTTGCCAGAAGTCTATTAACTAATTACCACCAAATCCGATTGCCATTTTCGTCAACTCGTGCTTGACGAATTACATCGGAGATTTCTTCTGCGTCTTTTACGTGGTGGAGTGCCTTTTTCGTCCCATCGGGTTCTTCTACAACAAAATAGGTAGGCACTTTAATATGGTCGCCCGTAATATCGGGAGCATCTACAGCGACTTGCTTAGCTTTTTCTTCAATTGTTTGAGGTTCGTCGGCAATTCTATCCCCCGGATTGGCGGTTAAATTTCTTTCTTTAACGGTTGGTTCTTCTTTGCTGTGATGATCGACGCTAACGGGTTGCCTAATTTCGTTTTCTTGAGCTTGAGACATGGTAACTCCAAAGCTTTATCAAAACTTTTGCCTGACAACCTTAGTCTAAAAAAGTAGAACGGGCGATTGGCTCTTTCAAGCGAGGTAAGTTTTTCAAATCAACCCTCGTTCTTTGGACTTATATAATGTGTGGATTGCAACCTGATCGAGGCGGGTTTAGATAAGATATTTGCAAATCCGGATGACAACCCCTCTTATCTTCTTCCTCTTCGTCTTGGCGTTCTACCCTACGGGAAGCCGCTGCGCGTCTATGGCGTCTTGGCGGTTCGTTTAAAAAGGGGGTTATCGAACCGGATTTCGTATTAGAGATAGATTGCCTGTAAAACCCGCCCCTACAATATCATTCTGCCTTAAGCAGCATCGGGATTGAGGTCAATCATCTGCCCAGTGGTATAAGTGCCAATCGGAGTCCAAATTAAATAAGGAACCAACAACAAAGCCGCCCATCCGGAAATAGGCCATACTGTTAGTGTCACCAGAATTCCAAAGATTACGCCAAGTATGCCTAGAACAGTGCCAACGGTGAGACTCCGCAGCCTTAAGGTAGCAGGAATGTAAGCAACGGTGACGATTTCGACTATCAGGTAAAAGCTCATGATTACCCAAGTTGTAAAACTACCTGGGTCTTTGTCCCAAACGATAGCCGCTGAGGCTGCTCCACAGGCGAAAATAAAAGTCCAGATCAAGGGGATTGCCGGTTCAAAAAATAGCCATTTTGGTCTGTCTAAACGTTTTGTCCAAGAGATATCGCGGGGTTTAATCAAGGCACTCCCTAGCGCGATTAAAAAGGTTATGGCTCCAATTATTATCCAAGATGCTTTCATATTTACTCCTTGGCTGAGTTCGCCAATAGTAGGTTAGGCATTGCCTGCCCTACTTTAATCGGTGCCAGGTTAATCAATAACTTTAATCTGTCTTTGGTGGGAATGTGTCGCTTTATTCTAACCTGGAGGCGGAGGTTAATTCAGCGCACCTGTAATATCTGCTTCATGGAGTAGGACAGTTGTTTCGTTGCCTAACCTGCCAAAATACGGTTCTGGTCCCATTTCCATTTCTACCGCGTAATTCCAAGTATTTGAATCTGGTTTGTAGTTTTTGATCGTTCCTATACCCCCAATAAAAGATACGGTTTGATTCTTGTCATACTTGGGTCTAGACATTATATTGAGCCGCATAATTTATCATCCTCCTATGAATGTTAGAAATAAACTGGGAGTTTGTACTCGCAGAAAACAAAGGCAGTGTTGACACTTGCGAGGACATGGCTCTAGCTTGGCGATTCAAAAGAATCTACCGCGTACAAACTCCCAGCGGTGTCTTTACTAAAAAAGTAACTGTTATTATTCGGCTCACCGTCTAACTGAAGAATGGGTTTGCCTTCTACCAAAAGGATTTGTTTTATGTTAAGTAAACCTGTAATCGTGAATACGTTGCATTGTTCGTGGTTGATGACGGTCTGACTTGGCAATTCTCGCCGCTAAAAAAGCTGGCATCAGTACGGGTTACGTGGAACCGCGTCCGGTGCGTGAGCTTAATCTAGCTGCTGTGCATCCATCCTACAGCGTTCTGGGTAGCGAACGCGGCGTACTGCTTCCCTGCCTCGATCGTGCCTTGTCCCGCTATTTGGATGAACGCCAGCAATTTTAGGGGCGCTTGGGTTAAGACCGCTGGCAAAAGTATCAAACCCGCCAGGTAATAAATTACTAGGGCTTTTAGCGAACGTCCGTTTTAACGGACGGGTTTCATTGCATTTAGTCGGTTTTAACCGACTTGAGATATGAGCAACGGAAATTTATTTCCGGGCGGGTTTGATACTTGTGGAAGAGGTCTAATAGACAACTACTGTATTCCACCAAGTCATACCAAATCCGCTGCCATGACGCCGTTTTTAAATGAACCGCCAAGACGCCATAGACGCGCAGCGGCTTCCCGTAGGGTAGAACGCCAAGAAGTTTTTGATGTTGTAGGGGCGGGTTTTACGAGAGATATTTGCTAGCAACGCCAAGAATATATAAACCCTTCCTTTGCTGACGCTAGCGATGCAACCGGACATGATATTACGGGTCTAATCAATGCGCTTGAGTAAAGCCCGTAATAGCACCAACTCGACTCCCAAAGTTTTATACCCAACTTTGTCGAACAAAACAACTATTTTATCGTTTTCGTAGCGCATGACTTCTCCTTTACCCCAGGATGTATGCACGACGTGACTGTTAAGAGGGAAGGGTTTCTTTTTACCATCATCTTGTACAATTATTCCCGCTTGACAGTTGTCGCATAAATTGCAGGTACGTTCTAGAGTTTCGCCAAAATAGTTGAGCAAGTACTTGCGGCGACAGTCGCGGACTTCGGCGTAACCGCGCATCATTTCTAAACGCGATCGCACAAATTTATGATAATTCTCTTGCGCCCTAATCGCCTTTTGCTGCATCGCCAATTTCGATACTTTCCTCGCAGGAAACTACCTCACCCGTCGGCAATGTTTCTACCACTCCCACTTCTTCTAACCGACTAATAACGGTTGTTAGTTTTGCCTGTGAAAGTTCGGTTCGCTCTTTTAAATCTTTGAGGTTAATCGGTTCATCTTGTGCTTGTATCGTTGCTGCGACTTGTTCTACCTGCTCAACATCTACTTTTCCCGAACTCGCCAAAAAGCGGCGGATATTCAGGTCTTTTTCCCAGTAAAATAACAGCGCTTTTGCTTGTTCTCCATCTCGTCCCGCCCGGCCGATTTCTTGATAATAAGAATCAACCGAATCGCTGATATCGTGGTGAAAAACAAACCGCACGTTTGGTTTATCTACACCCATGCCAAAAGCGGTGGTAGCAACAATTACCTCCGCCTCGTCATTCATAAACGCCCAAAAAGCTTCCTCCCGTTCCTTTGCTTTCATACCAGCGTGATAAAAAATCGCCTTAACGCCTTTATGCAAGAGTGCAGTTGCTACTTCTTCCGCTTTATTTTTAGTAGCGACGTAGACAATCCCCGGTTTTTGGACGCGCAGCACTCGCTCAATTAAAGTTTGTTGCTTTTCCGCTTCATCCTGAAATCTTTCCACTCCCAACCAAATATTAGGACGGTCGAATCCCTTTACAATAACTTCAGCGTCGCGCATTGCCAAACGTTCGATAATTTCTTTTCGCACCGGCGGTGCAGCAGTCGCTGTTAGCGCCAAGATTCTGGGATGACCTAACGCTTCAATTACCCCACCCAATCTGAGATAATCGGGTCGAAAATCGTGACCCCACTCGCTGATGCAATGCGCTTCATCTATTACAAATAGCGAAATGTGAGAATTTTGCAAGCGTTCCAGGGTTTCTGGATTATTAAATTGTTCCGGCGCTAGAAATAAAAACTCGATTTCTTCTGCTTCTAAATTTTCAAATGCTTCTTCCCTTTCGGCAGTTGTTATGGTAGAATTAATTACAGCCGCTCCACCTGCATCGCGGTTTTGAATTGATTCTACCTGGTCTTGTTGTAAAGCTAGCAAAGGTGAGATAACAATAGTCGTGCCGCCGAGCAAATTTCCAGCAATTTGATAAATAGCAGATTTTCCCGAACCCGTTGGCATTACTGCTAGAGTATCTTTACCATCTAGTATGGCGTTTATAGCGGCTTCTTGTCCGGATCTTAGGAATTCATAACCGAATTTAGTCCGAGCAATTTTATGGATTTGTTCCTGAGTTGAACGCTGGCTTTTTGGCATATTATTCCCTTGTTTCCAGGTAACGGAGGCAGATCCTCCAGGATGGCGTTCCAAGGAGCTTGCCTTGGAACGAGTGACGCTGGTTAATTAAAGTTAGCTTTTGGGCATTCCGAATAAAGCGATCGCACCCAAAGCCAACCCCGCTAATGCACCCCATTTCAATTGCGGATTCTGATCCAACCAATCGGAATAACTCGGTTGGGTGCGTAAGCGAAATTCTCCTGACACGGTGTCGTAACCTGAGATAGGTTGGTATAAATTATCGGGCGCATCTTCTGATTTTGGTTCTTTTGTTTTCTGCGCTTCAAAACCGCTAATCGCAAAAAAAGAATCCAGCAATTGGGGTGCAATTTTTTGCGCCGTAACGATGATTTTACCCGCATCCCCAACTACAATATCGCGGGTAGGATGTTCGGCAGCATACAAAATAGCATCGGCGACGATACTCGGTTCGTAAATTGGGGGTGCGCCTTGAGGCATAACGCCGATTTTGGTACGCGCTTTGCTAAATAGCGGCGTGTTGATAGAAGCAGGCATAATTTCTGTCACGCTGATGGGTGCTTTTTCGTGCATTAATTCGACGCGCAAAGCTTCTACAAAACCATTGATGCCGTGTTTTGATGCAGCGTAGGCGCTTTGCAGCGGAAACCCGCGCTTAGCTTCGACTGAGGAAATGTGAATTAACGCCCCCCGTCCTTCGCGTTTGAGGTGGGGTAATGCCGCCATTGCGCCGTGAACTTGTCCCATCAAATTGACATCGATAACGCGCTTGAATTCTTCTGGAGTTGTGTCTTCAAAAGTAGCGTATAGCGACACGGCAGCGAGGTGTACCCAAGTGTCGATGCGTTTGTATACATCGATGGCTTTGTTTGCGATCGCTTGAACTTGCTTAAAATCAGAAACATCGGCAGCAATAGCTACCGCATCGCCTTCAAAGCTTTTAATTTCACGTACTAGCGAATCTAACCCCGCCTGACTCCGCGCCGCCACGACGACTTTTGCTCCACGTTTGGCAAATTTCAGCGCAGTTTCGCGCCCAATACCGCTGGAAGCACCCACAAGTACAACAACTTGTTCGTTGATTGGTTTGAGTTGCATAATGATTCCTTCGCCTATACTTTTACCTTTGCAAGGTAACGAACCGAGTTTTGCCAAACGTCTATCAAAGGAATAGAGGTAACATCTAACCCTGGGAGGGTATGTGGCTAAATCGGTTTGTCAGGATAAATACTAGGATTGAACAAATATTTATCAACTCATATCTGCCACCATTGTCAACCTGCCTGGAAACCCTTGTTTCTTGAGCAAAAATCTAGGCTTTCAAGTTTAGCTATTTGCTAGAAACTAAGGTGTTAGCCCTGATGCAAGATGTGAGTCAAACTTGATTTATATCAAGAGGTTGCTTTAACTCGCAATTTGCCTGAGCATCGCCTGAGCGCCGGTGATATTGCGACTTTAGTTGATTTCGTTCCTCATCCCGCTGGTGGGGAAGATGGGTGCTTCCTGGAGGTATATAACACCGTGGGTGAGTCGATTGCAGTAGTTGCCGTGCCAATCTCTGCCGTTTCTGCCTTGGGTGCGGATGAAATTCTGACCGTGCGATCGCTCGCACCAGCTAGCTAAATTTGGTCGGTTTTCCCCCCATCAATTTACAGCACGCTCGACTTTAAATTAGTCAAAATCTAAATAGGTTGATTTTTCAAGCAAGGTTAAAACTATGTTTCCTTTCTTCTGGGGTAGTAGTTGCTACGATGGTGAACCCATGTCGCGCAGAAGCCGCCTAGAGCGCAAGCGTAAGTTCCTGCAATGGATGCGCGACGATTTGGAAACTAAACTAGCTGGTATCAATGCCGCTCTTACCAAGATTGACGAGCAATTGAACCAAGAAGACTCTCAAGAAACCGCCGCGTAAGTTTCCCTATTGAGATCTTGCACCTCAAATGTGTAGGACGGGCGAGACGCCCATCCCACAAGAGATTAGTTATTAATTTTTCTTGTGGGGTGGGCATCTTGCCCGCCAAAGTTGCCCCTCCCACAAGAGAGTAATTATTAATTTTTCTTGTGGGGTGGGACGTATTGCCCGCCAAAGTTTATCGCTCCAAGATGCCAGCCTAACTGCTATCTCGCATGGCGAAAGTGCGCCGGAATACCCACTGCATTAAACCGGGGAAAAAGTTATAAGCTGTCTTGGAGATTGTTGCAGAACCTACCAGCACGTCAGATTTGTGATGTTTAACTGCATCCCAAATTGCATTTGCTACCTGTGCGGGAGTTTCTAATAGCGGACTAGTGACCGCATTGGCGACAAAATCGTGACGCTGTTGAGCATCTTGCTCATCTTTCCCTCTAAAAATTGCCCGCTCCATTAAATCGGTTTTAATGAAATTCGGGTGAATGCCGCCAACTCGAATTCCTTTGGGTTCTAATTCCGCGTGCAGTGCTTCCGTTAAGCCAGTTACGGCATA
Organism: Microseira sp. BLCC-F43; assembly: GCF_041929235.1. Classification (NCBI taxonomy): domain Bacteria; kingdom Bacillati; phylum Cyanobacteriota; class Cyanophyceae; order Aerosakkonematales; family Aerosakkonemataceae; genus Microseira; species Microseira sp. BLCC-F43. The sequence goes on along the minus strand of NZ_JBHFNP010000343.1, from coordinate 85,257 downwards.
TTTACTAGCCGTGTATGGCGTTTGATAAGGAATGGGAACCTTACCGCCAATCGAACCTACATTCACAATTGTTCCCTTTCCCCGCTCTAAAAAATGAGGCAAAATGGCATAAATTGTGTGAATATAGCCCCAAACATTTGTGTCAATAACTGCGTGCCAGTCGTCTAGAGAAAATTTATCGACTGGGCCTAACATATAAATGCCCGCATTGTTAATTAGCACGTCGATGGCGCCATAATGTGCGAGCGCGAATTGAGCGAGTGCGCTTACTTGGTCGGGATCTCGGACATCGGTGGGGATAGCGATCGCATCCATTCCCATTCCTCGGATTTCTTGCGCCAAAGCTTCCAATCGCTCAGGCTGGCGCGCCGCCAGCACAAGATTGTATCCTTTCCGGGCAAATAGCAGCGATGTTTCTCTACCAATGCCTTGGGAAGCACCTGTAATTAGTACGGTTTCAGCCATAGTTTCTATCGGTTTTTCTCATCAGTCATTAGTCAGTCTTCTAGGGGCGGGTTTGACCAAATATTTTGGCAACAGACAGTCTAAATAAACCCGCCCTTCGTCATCATTAGTCCAAGTACCAATGACCAATTACCCATTACCTATTTACTTGGTTGATTTGGTCTTTGAGTTGCAGCAGGATTTTTCAAGCTTTCTTCTCTGGCTCTTCTCGCATCAACTCCTTCACCAAGAATTTCCTCCGGGCTTTGATCGAGGTCATCAGCCATATCAATGCTACCGTTAGTGTTGGTATTCGGTTTGGCTGAAGTTCCTTTATGACTGGCATGTCCGCTAGGCATGATTCTTTCCTCAATCAAGTGACTAAACATCAGCCTAGTCCGATATGCCGGGAAAAATACCCTATCTTTAGGCTTATATTTGATTGCCGATACCAATGGGTTATAATCCCGCATCCCGCCCGGAAATTAATCCCACATTCCGCACCCTCAACTGTCACATAGACAGTGGCAGAAGCGTCAAAGTGAATGATTGGGCTTTTTAAGCGGAAGTTGCCCCGCAGGGGGCAACTTCCGGCTAAAGACTGGTTCCCGCAATTGCAGATTAACTAAAAATCATAAAGTCGCCGTAATCAAGGGAAGAATTAATCTAAAAAATGTCAATAATCAGGGTTAAATTAACTGATTTAACCCTGGTAATTAAACAAACAATAAAGCTAAACTAATTATGCGTCAAGATTATGGTTTGACAAACTTTGAGAACTTTCGCGCCCGCCTTTTGTGTAGTTTTTTAGATGAGAAATATTGCTCGCAGCTCTATGGCAAGAGCCAGCGCCGGGGGACAAAAAGCGGTAAGCCAACCAAAGCTCACGTCTCGTGTCGCAAGTTCCATTCTGGGATCGGCATGGCTCCAAATCAAAGGAGTTCAAGAGAGAAAAAGGGCGAATTTATTAGCGGTTCGGGTGCTTGTCCCATGGCGCTTTGGAGGTTGGTTCATACAAGAATTGAAATTAGCTCACCTGGCACGAGGGAAAGTTTTCCGCCTGCGATCGGCACCGGGGACAATTGATGACAACGGCTCAAAAGCTCTCGCTGTCTACGATTGAGGAAAAATTGCCTGCGCGCTGCGCTTAAATTTTGGCGTAAATCATTATACTGAAAAAATCACCATAATTACCTTGAAAAAAATCACCAATTACCAATTACCAATTACCAATTACCAATGACCAAACCAGCTGTATTCCTAGACCGCGATGGCGTCCTCAATATCGAAGCAGGTTACATTCACCAGGTTGAAGACTTGCATCTGATACCAGGTGTCGCCAAAGCCGTGCGAAAGTTAAATGACCAACAAATATTTTGCTGTCTGGTTTCTAACCAATCGGGACCGGCGCGGGGTTACTACGGAGATAACCACGTACAAGCACTGCATCGGCGTTTGTGCGATCTGCTACACGCCGAAGCAGGTGCTAAATTAGACGCCCTGTATTACTGCCCCTATCTCAGTCCACCCGAAGGCGGAACAGATCCAGAATTTACCCGTTGGAGTACTTGGCGCAAACCCAACACCGGGATGCTGGTAGCAGCAGCTTGGGAACACGACTTGGACTTGCGCCAAAGTTTCGTCGTCGGGGATAAAGCAACCGATGTGGATATGGCACACAACGCAGGTTGTGTGGGAATTTTAGTCCAAACCGGGTATGGATCGAGCGTACTATCTGGCGCATATCAGCACCACACCCGCCCCGATTATATTGCCCCAGATTTAGCCGTCGCCGTTGATTGGATTTTTCAGCAAATGGGTACCTTAGAAATAGAACCACCTCAAAACAACAATTGAAATGCTCGCACAAGCAAACATTTCCCAAGTGAAAACTAGCCCAGAAGGAACCTGGACGATCGCATCAGCAAAAAGCACCACTGGAACACCCTACTCAGGTACGGTGCAAATCCATCCCATGGGCAAAATTTATACCATGTCTTGGTTGACCACTATCGGTGATTACTGTGGTCTGGCATTTGTTGAGGATGGTTATATTTTCGCTGGTTGCGCCTTTGATAATAACTACGGCATTACCCTTTATAAAATCAACCCTGACGGTACTCTCGACGGCAAGTGGATTAGTCCCTCGAATCAAGGTGTGATTGACTCAGAAACAGCGGTCAACGGAACCCCTGGGCAACTTGAGGGGACTTACAAAATCAATGGCACAAGTTTAAAAAGTGGAAATTACCAGGGTGAACTGAAAATTATTCAGTTAGACGAAACATATCAACTTACTTGGTCGATGGGAATAGAATATCAAGGCGTTGGTTTGCGTACCAACGATTGGTTGATTGTCTGCTGGGGAGGGGGTAATCTGTTCGCTCTCGCTTACGAAATTCAAGGGTACAAAGCACAGGGACGCTGGGCGCGTTTCGGCAAGTCATCCCTGGGAGAAGAAATCTTAGAGAGGATTTGTTGATAATTGGTAATTGGTAATTGGTAATTGGTAATTGGTAAACAGCAGATTTCAGACTTTAATTCCATAAAATCTGAAATCTAAAATCTAAAATCTGAAATCTAAAATTACCCTTTACCAATCAACTCAAATAAAACATCGTCGAATTCGTAACCCAGCATCTGCGCCATCGCCTTGAGGCGAGATTTGCTTTCAATTCCCTGCTGTTGCATCCAGTTCATTAATACAAAAAGCTTTTGCATCACGAAAATTTCTAACGCTTCTGGGTTGTACTGGATGCCTTCTTTTCTACTGAATTGATGGGGTACTAGCATAGCAGCATAGCGGGGGAGTTCCCCCGCTTTCCAATCGAGTAAAAATGGCAACCAAGGATATTTGGCATCGAGACGAATAAACCACAGGCGCACTTCTGGAATTTCTGAGAGTTCTCGCGGATCTTGGGGTTCGCGGGGATAGTCAACATCAAAGCGCAGTTGCTGTTCGGAAGATGCGATCGCACCCTCCTTAAGCAGTTTTTCCACTACCGTCACCGCAGGCGACAGATCCAAATTGTTCAGGTGGTCTAAATTGAGAGCGATCGTGATGGTCATCGCAACACATAAGAGTTTGAAGCCAATTCCTTATTCTCTCACTTGGATCGTCACCTCAAACCGTTCCACAATCGAACTATCCCCTTGCCAAGAACGCCATTTTTTCAATCGAATCTGGACAGTACCAGGTGTTTTGGCGCGAAATCTGACTATTCGCACTCCCCCACTACCGATTGCGGTTTCTGACCCAGGGGAAAAAACTGACTCTAACAGTTCTATAATTTCGCTATTGGTTTGGTCGATTGCCCATTGATAGCCCGTTGTCGGGTTTTCTGGCAGGCGAATTGCGATCGCATCCCCAGGGCGTACCGCAAACGACTTGCCATTATCTGCCTGTGCGAGCGTTAATTCTGACACAAAGCGCCTCCCTATCAAATGGATTGAATTTACCGACCCAGCGAACCCCAGATGTTCTGCAAAAATATAGATGACATTGTTTAATACTAGAGTAACTATTAAAAGAATCGATAACAATATTGGCAGCATAAGTTAGTGCAGATAATAAAACTGAAAATCGTTATGCTTGAGCATCCCGGTAACTTCTGCGAAACCGGGATTCTGTATCTTACATCACAGCGCCTTTAAAGTCCAAACATTCCGGTATTGATCCATTCGGACTCAATCAGCGACCACCAATCTTCAGCTAATCCGTTCAACACGTAGTCATAAGGGAGATAACCATAACCTTTATCGCCCCATGTTCCCAAGAATTTCTGATGATGAACGCTCCTGTGGTTTCCTTACCGCCACCATTGCTGTTTTTAATCTTCATGTTGTCGTCGTAACCAACGGCAACAATGGCATGACCCCCACTAATTTTTTCACCCATCGTTGGGTATGGAATCTTACCCGTTGATCCAGCTTGGGAGATCGAATTGTAAACAGTGAATCCGAACATTAAAGGCAACCCTGCTGCCAAATTAGTTTTGATTCGGTTCAACAGTTCATCTTTTAAAGTTCCTGGCGGATCTAGACGGTAATACTTAATTGCTTGATAACTCTGACCAAAGGCATAGCAAAATGCTGGTGGTTCTTTTTCAAAATCAGCAATATTATAAGGCCAGTATTCTTCCGGAGGAACGCCAAACATCGCCATCGCGCACATTGTTGTCCGCAGGAAAGCTCCCGTATCTCCCGTCCACTTTAACAAGTTTCGCGTGGTTTTATAGAGGAAAAGTCGGGAAGCATCGATATATTTTCCAAACGCCCGCCGCTCAAAATATTCCACCAGCGCAACACCAGCATTAGCAGTACAGGAACCGAGACGGCCTTGCTCTTCAATTGGAGAAAACCAAGCTCTTAAATCAACAGAAGTTGGCAGGGTTGCTTTTTCCGGTTCAGCCGCGTTTGCTAGGGCAAGTAAAGGCTGAATATTTGCATGTTCGGGCGTGTAGTCTCTCAAATCGGGATAGTCCGGTAACCACCCCATTCCTTTGACTTGATTACAATCTTGAGGGATAATTTATGCGTTCAACATAACGTTAATTTTCAATTTTTAAATGCAAGGGATTCATGGTACAAACATAACTAAGTTGATAAGTAAAATAACAGTCGCCTTTTTGAGTTAGCTTAAATTAGTGTCACTCATTTGAGGGACTGGGAGATTGATACGAGAAACCCGGTTTCTTTAAGAAACCGGGTTTCTGAGTAATTTGTCAACGCGCGATCGCTCCCAAAAATTTCCCCAGGGTTTAAGGGGTAATGTTGATTAAAATCATTCGACCGTTTTTAATCCGATACTGTAAGTGGTAAGTCGTACCATCTGCCCTCATAGTGACGTGAGGATTGGGATCGGCAGCACGTCCGCCACCACCCAAGCCGCCAGCATGACCGCCTGCTGCAATCGTCCAACCATTCTCCATTGCATTTAGTAAAGCTGTGGCTTTTCTGCCTAGTTCTCCCCTTCTACTTGTTGCATTTTCTAGTAACTGATAGACCTGTTCTGGGGTGATATTAAAATCAACTCCTTGCCAGTGGCGACCGCGTTGGAAGCTTCCTAACACGGTATTTTTGTCAAAATAATCTGCTTCTTCTTGTTGGGCACCCTTGCGAGCTGCCATCTGCTGATAGCGTTGGTTCATGGCTTGCGATCGCTTAATCGCCTGCACAGACCGCTGCGGGCTGCCAATCACGCCATAAGTCTGTTTTGCTAAGGTTTGCACAGCCGTTTTTGGCGTTACTGGCACGCCTTGCGCTTGTTGCTGATTCATACTGGCAGCCGTGCGGCGCACAATTGCCGGAATTGCTTGCACCAGCGGACGAGTATCGGGATTGCGGCGCAAGTTCTGGGTGGCAGCAGCCAACCCGCTAATCAAATTGGGCGCAGCGCGCATAATTGCAGGTGCAACGCGAGGAATCAGCTGTGCCGCCAGGGGCAGCAACGCCCCGATAAACGCTTCCGCCTCGGCTTCGCTCTCCGCTGCGGCGGCGGCTTGTCCCAAATGTTCCATCAGCGCCTCAGTATAGCGTTGCTGGTTCTGGTTCAGTTCCGCTTCCAGTTCCAACTCGAACTCATCTTCAAATTCTCGATCCGGTAATTGACGTGAGAGATAATCGCCTACAGCGGTGCCGATGGCTGCACCGCCAACCGCTCCCCTGTTTCCACCAAACCTATTTCCTACGATTCCGGTAAAGGCAGGCAATCCTCCTTGTAATACCCCTCTCGCAGTGGTTAAGGCTAGCTGCCTCCTTCTTGTCCCTTCGGGGAAGACCCTTTGTGCTACTTGCTTCACGTCATCCAAGAAATAATCACCTTCGAGTTCGCTTTCCCATTCATTTTCGTATTCGGATTCTGCTTCCAATTCTGCTAACAGTTCCCGTTCGTATGTCGATAAAGTCATGGTTTTTTCCTTTCAAGTTAAGGTTCAAAATCTACTGCATCTTTAGCCCTAGTCAGGACTGGCACTTCTGAGTTTTCTGCCACCGTTTCGACGGGGTTCAAAAGGCACTACCCGTTGAGTATGACCCCGGAAGGCAATGCCCAAAGTTTCGGCACTGGTGAGCCATTCTTCAACGTAATCAGCGATTTCTCGCAGTAAGGCTTCAAATTCAGCCCGCGAAGTATTGAGGATGTGTTTGTGAGCCAGCCAGCGGATGATACTGCGTCCTGAAACTGCCAGCCGATGGCGCTGCGACGCATTCACATCTTGCTTGAAGTAGCGCAGCATTACTTCTTCAACTACGTCCCAAGCATTGTCTGCACCAAACAGTTTTTTCACATCATCTGCACCCAAAATCTTGAAGGCTTCATCGAGTAATTGCAGCACTTCAATCCGAAACACATTGACGTGACCGTAAGATGACCATTTCAAGTTATTACGCAGATCTAACCCGGCGCGTCGGACTGTCGCAATGCTGCCGAAACTGGGATCGAAAGCCCTTTCTCGAATCACATCAGAAATGCGTTTGTCGCGCCAAAATTCAGCAACGTTGTTGATGAATTGGGTGAATAATGGGTGAAATTGTGTGTTGGGTTTAGCGCTGGGCATCGGTTCGACGGCGGTGTAGCCCAATACCCGGCGGTAAGTCTGCATTCGTTGTTTTTGCGTGTAGCGCAAGATGCTGCGGCGATCGAAGCGATACAAACCATAAGCACCATCGCCAGTAGATAATCTTACTGCCCCAGCATTAAATAATTCCTGGAGTTTCCACACAGCACGAAACACACCGACCTTTTCGTGTTGATAGAGATAGTAAAGGTCGGCAACTGCCAAAATCCGCTCGGAAGCAACTTGCTCGTCGTAATCTTCAACCCCTTGGGGCAAGCGCGTTTCTGTGACTTTTCGAGCAGCTTCGTTGCCAATTCCGATCAGTTCGGCAAATCCGCCATCGGGGGGTATGGGAGCTTTCGCATCCTCAGCAACTGTCTGAGTCAGCAGATCCTCAATTTGTTGGGTGAGGGCATCCGCGAGTTGAGGATTTTGGATCAGTTGCGGCCCGAGTTGGTCTACCAGAGTTTCTCTCAGCGCCGCAATGCGATCAAATAAACTTTGATTGTCTCCTGTTGTTGACATGATTCAGTCTCCTAGCCAAAAATTTCCAGCGATGTTTAGCGAATATTGCGTCTGAGGACTACCTCGTCATTACCTCGAGCAGGGGGAAGCAGTCTGTCCCCAACATCGTCTGGTTGACCAGAGATCGAGGGGGGAATCAATTCCTTAGCCAAGCGTTGGACTTGATAAGTCTGGTATGCTATGTCTCTCAAAGCACGCACTGCTCCTGCTCGTCTGAAAGCTGAGTTTCGGACTGGCACATAAGAAGCTGCTTGCAGGAGAATCATTAACCTTTCAGCCGTCTTGGCAATCACGTTGGCAATTCCCAGCTTGCCTCCTAAGCGAGCCACGGCGGGGCCTTCTTCAGTCGCAAAGCGCATTGCCCAAGAAAGCAACCGTTCCAGATCCATTGCAGGCAAGAGTTGCGAGGTGTTTTGAAGCGAGTACCCCGTGCCATCGGGTAAGGGGAAGGCTATACCAGGAGGCATATCAGTAGCCTTAGCTAGGGTGAAATCAATAAATACCGACTGTCTTTCTTCTGGTCCGAGGAAGACGAGATCCATAATCCGGTAGGTTTCTCGCACCGACTCCGCCATGACTGATAAAGCTTGGGACAAGAGAACCAATTGCGTCCCCACAAATGCTCCACCGCCACTTTGTTGAACTGACAGAAAGTCATTCCAGCTTTGTCTGAGGGAAACGATATAGTCTTTGACGATTAGGAAATTGCCAAAATTACGTTCCTCATCCACGGTATTGATCCGAGAACGTCTCAGTCCAAAAGCGTCGGCTAAATATTTGAGTTGTCCGCCAATCTGTTCTGGGAGTCTGGAAATATCTTCACTTCCAATCAAGAGTTGGAAAAGGCTATCCATTCGCTGGACGCGGGGTCCCTGGGGTATGCCTAATTCATTTACCAGTTCAATAATTTCTGTGCGGACAATCGACTTGACGGCTTCGCGATTTTGTTGATCCGCAGCCGGATCGATTGGGTAGAGTCCATCTAAAATGGGTAAGATTTCCTTGAGGGCTGCCTTAGCGCGATGGTAGAGGCTGGCTTGAGCGCCTGCGATTGCACCTCCCAGCTCGATCTGGGTTGTGGCATAGGAGCGAGGATTCCAGCTATAAGTTTTGTTGCCATTATTTTCTTGCAAGGTAAAAGCCCGATTGAGCGAGTCTTTGAACAGATTTCCATTCCCCGTTCTCACCGCTTGTCCCAAGACTCGATTTAAGGCATTATCTACAACTTGCTGCAACGATCCGCTACTGCTGTCGGTGGTAGCGATCGCACTTTGTCTACCTAACCCAACAATCTGATCTGATGTGGGTAAGACATCAACCACGCGATCGTGTTCAGGAAAGATTTCAGGCAGGCGATCGCGTTCTCTTTCTTCAGGGATTTCTTTCACAAATGCTTCGATTAACTCAAGTCTGTAGCAAGCTTTATCTGCTTCTACTAAGTAACCGTTTTTGCTTCGCTCATTCGGTCTATAAATCTGATCTGGAAGACTCAGGAAGGGTTGATCGTTATCATCTTCTTCTTGTGCCTCAGGCAGAAAGAAATCGCCACCCGATCGTACATTCTCAGGTATCATCTCTTCCTCTGTCGAAAACAGAAGTTGTCTTTGGCGAAATACCTGGAAGAACATATCTCCAGGTTCTACTGGTTCTGTCTCTCCAGGTTCCTGACGGAAGTCTTCGTCGGTGAAGCGAAGCTCGAAGAAACCCCTTAAATCAGTTGTTCCGGCGGCAAGGCGGTCATTAAATTTGACATCTGCGTCCCACACTTCAACCCGAAGACGTTCTCTGGTGGGCTTGTAATTATGATCTTGATCTGGAAATACCAGTTTGCCATCTTGTTTTGGTTGGCCATCTTGGCCTGTCTCAAGCTGTGCAGTCGTCTTTCTTATCCGACCACGGATATAATATTCCTTCATCGTTATTTCTCCCTATAAATGGTGCTGAGGTGATTAAGGTGCTACGGGTGAGGTAATAACTGCATCGATCAAGCTAAAAGCTGCATCTTTCGCGTTCTGAACTCGGAACTTCGAGTTCTGAACTCGGAACTTCGAGTTACTAGCTGCATCTTTCGCGTTCCGCACTCGGAACTTCGAGTTACTAGCTGCATCTTTCGCGTTCTGAACTCGGAACTTCGAGTTCCGCACTCGGAACTTCGAGCTAATAGCTGCACGCTTCCAGAAAAAAGCTCGATTATCCCGCCCAAGCCTTGACATTTTGGCTTTTATCTGCTACCTTCTTGCCAGTGCATTGTAAAAGTTTTGGGTAATTATTCCCGGTTCTGCCAGTTTCTGATCTAACGCCCAACGCGACGCTGGAATTAAGAACCGTTCGGGAATAATCCCCGGATCGTTTCCCGCTGCTAAACGCTTTCCGGCTTCTTCAATCATTCGCTGGTGTTGTGGTTTAAATCCGGTAACTTCGGCTAGGGTTTTATCGCCTAATTGCGGATATTTGGTAAAACAAATGGTATCCACGACCAAATGATTGGCTTCGCTAAAAGTTTTGAGTAATTCAGCCGGAATGTTGCCCGCGCGGGGATTGGGGTAAAGGCGCTGCCAAATTTGGCGATATCTTTCTGCGGTTTCTGGAAATCCCATCCGGCGCAGTAATTCAATGCTGATAAATACCCGGAGGTAGGGGATGGGATGGGGTGCGCCGGAGTGAAAGTGCAGGGTAGATTGGGGCGATCGCGCGGCAATATCCATCAAAGATGAGATAATCGCAGGGCCACCGAGTAACAATCCGCTCATATCGGCAAAGGTTTCGCTGTGCCACTGCGTCCAAGTGGCTGCTACCGTGCGACTCATTCCCGCTTTCAGCAGGCGTTGGGCGATCGCTCTGGGTATAGTTTCCCGCAAATTCAAATCGGTTTGCAAATTGTGGGCAACTTCGTGCAAAATCGCCCCCAGGGTCCAAGGATTCACCAAACGATGATAAGGTAATTGAATCAGCGGAAAAGGATTAATTTGTTGCCCCAATTTACTTAAGGGAATACCGCGCCGAAACGTAGCGGGAGAAAAGCCAGTTCTCATGTACGAAAACGGCGCTGGTGCTGGGATTGATTTGGCGATTCCCAAACCCATGTAGATGTCTTGGTAGCAGTCTAAGGCGATGCGATCGCAGCCTAAAAGCCACTTGCCAAATTTAGATTGTCTTTGTCCAAATAGCTCAAAATAAAAATCCCAAATTTGCTCAATTCCCCTTACCCAATCGTGCGCCCGATCTTTACGAATCAGCAGATATTGCAAATGTTTGGTATCGGGAGAACGCATCGCCGTTTTGGCATTTGTCCCCACTTGCTGCGACATCTCCATTAATTGCGATCGCAGCGAACCAATTAGTTCGTTTACCGCATCAATATGGGCATCAGAAGGACTGGCTGAATCCGTACCAAACTCATCGTGACGGAAGGGACGCAAAGCCGCCGCGTGTCTGGTCACGTTGAGCGCCTGTACCCTCAACCAAGAGTTTAAACTGGGTAGTTGTTTCTGTTGTTTGATTTCTGCTGTTTTTGGATACAAACCAGTCAGAGTGCTTAACTCGTCCGAGTCGTCCTCTGCGCCCAAAGGTGTCAGCGTTTCCAACAGTTTTTGCATAATATTTATCCCGATTGCAGAGTTACGACCGCAGCGAGTTTTAAGCGTAAGCGCGGCGGCGCTTACCATTCATTTTCCCTTGCAATTGATGCTGCGCTCGATGGGATTGCTTCATCACATTGGCAACTTGATTGGGATTGTCCAAAACTTTAGCTGTATTCGCTGCAAGCGCCCTCAAAGCCATTGTTTGCGAGAGCGGTTTCCCTTGTTCTACCTGATTCGCTAAACTTCCCATTGTTCCTTTCAAAACCTGCGGCACTGTCTGCAACAATTGTCGCGTATTCGGGTTCTTATACAAAGTGCGTCCCATGCGGGCTACACCTTGAACTAAAGAAGGAGCAACAGAAGTAATTGCTTTTGCTGCCGAGGGAATTAATCGCGCTGCCATTGGCACCAATGCGCCCAAAAATGCTTCTGCTTCCGCTTCACTTTCGCTATGCGCCGCTCTATAAGCCAGGTTTTCCATGACAATTTCATACTCAGTCATGGGAGCCGATTCAAATTCAAATTCCGATTCAAATTCGCCCTCACCTAATCCCAAAGCACCGCCTAATCCCTGGAGCAATTTGCCGATGAATGGATCGCCTTCATATTCGCCTTCGTACTCAAATTCAAATTCCCGCTGGCGTCGTCTGCGTCCGCCGCCAATTAAACTACCAACAGCTTTAATCGCCATCGGTGCTACGGCTTTAAGTGCGGGTAAAAGTAGGGGTAAAAATTCCTCGCTTTCGTATTCGCTGGCAAATTCACACTCGTATTCGCGATCGGTTTCGCTGTACTGACACATGATTTTTTCACCTTAGTTTGATTGGTAAAAAACCGCTAAACTCCCTCGGTTCTAGTAAAGTTCGTGTAACTCTCGATCGCCTCGGCGCTTCGCCGCTCTGGCACCGAGTGCTGCTGCACGAGCTGCCTCTTTTGCGGCTCTCTTTTCAACATTGGAAAGTCTTTGCCACTCTTCCCTGGAATAGCCAGGTGCTGGGACATCCAACCTCTTCTTATTCAACGGGGGAGCGATCTGGCGTTCGATTTCCCACTCACCTTCGTACTCATACTCTGACTGCTTAGCTGGTGTAGGTTTAGCAACTTTCTTCGCAGCTTCAGTCGAGCGCACCATCGCTTTAGCGCAAGCCATAGGATTGCTCAAAACTTTTTTGGTTTCCCCAGCCATAACTTGTGCGGCTGTTGTTGGGGTAACAGGCTTACCTTGAGCGGCTTGTTGTGCCAATTTCTGACCCGTGCGGGCAACAATTGTAGGTACAGTTTTTACTAGCGGACGAGTTGAAGGATGCTTGCGTAATGTACGAGTTAAAGTCGCTGCGCCTTTGACAACTTTGGGAGAAATGCGAGCCATAGAAGCTGTTTTAATCGGAATAATTCGAGCCGTAAAAGCGCCCGTATAAGCTTCGGCTTCGGCTTCGCTTTGCACTTGGCTCGCCATTGCTGCAAGAGCTTCTGCTAAAGCTTCTGGTTGCGGTGCGGCTTCGTATTCGTATTCGCTTTCAAATTCGTACTCGCTCTCAAATTCGCCGTTCAGTTCGTACTCAAATTCGCTTTCTCTTGCTAGCTGACCGGCAATATTCCCCACCATTGCGCCCACTTGCGGCCCGCCTATGGCTGTGCCTACTGCTCATGCAGCAATTGGGGCAACTTTTTTCAGTACCGGCGCTAATTTGCTAGCAATGCCACGAATTTTTCTGAAGAAAGCTTCACTTTCATACTCGCTTTCATACTCGCCTTCCCCTTCAAACATACCTAAAGCGCCGCCAACACCTTTGATAACGTCGCCGAGGAATTCCTCGCCTTCATACTCGCCCTCGTATTCGTTTTGTAATTCCGCCTCAAATTCGCTGGTTAATTCGCTCTCGAATTCATGTTGCATGGTTTCTCCGTCTAACATGACGCATCTCCTTATTTGATACTCTTTTCTAGCTATAACTGTTGACCCAAATAATTTCCTAGTCGCTTTTTTAAGTGACGCTCGTTTGGGGTAGCTCAAATGAGTGACACTCATTTTTGATCGGTGTAGGAATGTTAAGCGGTAATTGGTAATTGGTAATTGGTAATTGGATTCATTGGCAGTAGGGGCCGCTTTAACGAGATATCTCGTGGTGCCACAGATTGGTTGGTAAAACCCGCCCTTACGGTAAAACCCGCCCCTGCTCTTGACAATTACCCATTACCCTGGCGTCAGAAACCCGGTTTCTGAGTAGAGAGAAACCGGGTTTCTTTGGCTCGATGTAACTCTTTTGTGTGAGGCTCATGGGAGTGATAGCCGTCTATACTGAGCGAATGCTACCTGCAAGGGTGAAGGTTGCTCATTTATTTAGCCGAGGGTTATGGGTTGCCATATTGGTATGTCCATCAAAGTTGATACAGCTTTCCCAAAAATTATCCGTAATTTCTGTATTTTTTTGTGTAGGATAGAAGTATCAAGGGTCTGGTATTTCTGTGTTTTTTTGTCAAGAGTTTAGAAGAATTGTGTATCTACTCCCGATATTCTGTGTAGAATTACGAACTCTTCTTTTTATCCCCGATTAAGGAACGGCTAGATAACATGATTCCCCAAGAAGAAATTTTGAAGAATCTAGTGAAACAAGTTGATAATTCTGTTCCCTCAAAGGTGTTGCACCAAACTGAGGATACAGTAGACGAAGTTCTGTTTGAGTCTAATATTGATGGCACCTGCTATTACCTCGTCCGCAGCCGCCCCAGAGGCAATCATCCTACGCTTTTAAGTCCCCGCGAACGAGAGATTACTAAATTAGTGGCATTGGGTCTTGATAATAAATCAATTGGGAAAAAACTTGGCATCACTCACTGGACTGTGGCTACTTATTTGCGCCGTATTTTTAGCAAACTAGGCGTTAGTTCCAGAACCGCAATGATCGCTCGACTGTTAGAAGAAAACCTGCTCTCCTAATCGGGTGACGGTTTTTACTTTCCCAAGTGGTTGCTTTCTGCTACCGGGCCTTAAGCTAACCCAGCTCTACTTTACGCGCAGCGCCGCTGCTCAAACCCAGCTACGGCTAGACATTTTCAATTTGGCTAGGCTAAAGTTGTAATGAGTTTGTCTTAATTTAGGTAAAATAGTAAATAAACAGGATATGAGTAACTTACCAAAACCTCTTAGCTCTTCAAGTACGGAAAACGAAGGGATGGCTGCGGCGGTATCTATCGATACTATCAAACCGATTAGGTCTTTAGACGATGCTGTAGATCGGTGTCAAGCGCTGGGAATGCGGTTAAGCCGTCAGCGCCGTTTTATTCTGGAACTGCTGTGGCAAGCTCAAGAACACCTTTCGGCACGGGAAATCTACGATCGCTTAAATCAGCAAGGGAAAGCGATCGGTCATACGTCGGTGTATCAAAATTTAGAGGCGCTATCGAGTCAGGGCATTATTGAGTGTATCGAGCGCTCGGACGGTCGCTTGTACGGTAATATCAGCGACTCTCACAGCCATGTCAACTGTCTGGATACCAATCAGATTTTGGACGTTCATGTAGAATTGCCAAAGGATTTAATTCAACAAATCGAGCAACAAACCGGCGTCAAAATAACAGACTACACGATCAACTTTTACGGGTATCGGCAACCGAAAGCGAGTGATGGATGAGGGGGAATTGGGAATTGGTAATTGCTAATTGCTAATGGCTAATTGCAGATTTGATATGATGTCCGCCTAATTACTCTTAATAAAAATCTCTCCCTTGTCACCATGTCACCGTTCTCCCAAGTCATTCCTAACTATGGGTGAAGAACCGGACATCATATGAGATGGCAGATTCAAATCTAAAATCTAAAATCTAAAATCTAAAATTACCCATGACCTATTAGCTATTCCAAAAGTACTGTTTCGCCTTCCATCAGATCGGCATTAGTGGTGGTCGCTCCGACAACGGAACCTTGTCCGTGCTGAATTAAAAGCAGGGTTTGGTCGCCATCGTGGGATGCTTCAAAGCTGGCAGTTCTGGTATCTTCCAAACTAGCCAGAGCTTTTTGACAAGCTTGATATTGTTCGAGGGAAAACAACGCACCGTTTTTTTCCGCATAGTCTTTGGTGGCGTTGTCGAGTTGAGCTTGATACAAACAGGCGTTGGTGAGGCTGGCAAGTTGGAGGGTAGCACCGCAGAGATTAGCACCTGTTAGGTTAGCTCCTTCTAGCTTAGCGGCTGTAAGATTGGCTCCGGCTAGATTAGCGCCGGTGAGGTTAGCCCAAGATAAGTTGGCTTCTTGAAGGTTAGCATCTGTCAAATTGGCTCCTACTAACTCGGCTTTGAAGAAGCTGCTTTTCCAAAAGTTAGCTGCCGCCAGCATGGCATAATGCAAGCAAGCGCCATCTAAACTTAACTGATGCAGGCTGCCTCTGGCGCGCTGCCAGAAAGCTATGGGGGATAAGACGGTGGTGCGACCGATTAAAGTCAGGAGTTGGTCGGGATCGAACTCTTCCAGGATTGTTGGCTCGCCACAAGGGCAGAAGTCGAGCAACGCTTCTCGGTGACAAGCACAGAGCAACAAGAAGGTATTAAGACCAACAGCAGCATCGATTTGCAAGGCGTTGAGGGAGTTGTTAGCGCGCACCTTGTGGGCGATGCCGGTATCGAGCCACCTGCCGCGACAGTAAGAACGGTAGAAGCGATACAGGCGATCCGATAAAATTTCAAACGAGAACGCACTGCGCGATCGCGCTTCTTCCCGCCGCAGATACTCGATGGCGACTTGTTCCACCAGCGGTGGCAGAATGCCAAAGCAAAGCAAACTGTAAAGGTGAGACGCTACCTCATCAGGGGAATTGATGGCAAACTTGACTTCTCCATAGGGGTCTTGGACTTGTTGCGCCAGGATTTTGAGTTGTTGCGCGATCGCTACCCCAGCGAGATATTCTCCCAAACTGGGATGGGAGAATTCGATTTTTGTTGTCTGTCGATCATCGCTACTGATGCCAAAGTACAATGCTGGCAGCGTCATCTGTTCGGCAGGCTTTGTTGCTATTGACTTTTCACTACTTTGTATGATATTTAAAGCCGCGACTTCCATTTGCAGTAGCACAGCCCCAGGGGAGCGACCTTGGAGTAGATTAGCAATCGCTTCCGGACTGCGACAAGCATGGGCTAGACCTTCTCGCACTGGCAGGTGCATCCTTTCCGCTGCTGACATAGTGTCCGGTGGCTCGCCCAAAAGCCAACGACAAAGCCGGTCGTGGATTTCAAATTTTACTTTAGAACCGGGCAAGGGCAAGATACTTTCATCCAGCCAGCCGTCGCGGTGTAAAATCCCCGCCAGCAACATCATCAAAGGCTGGTGAACAAAGTTAGCAAAATCCTTCACGTCTGGTTTAAAGTGAAATACTCCGCTTTGTTTTAAAAAGTTAAAGTAACCTTGGGCAATGTATTTGGATTGCAGTTTCGACCACTGCTTAAACCACAGTTTTAATTGCTCCTGGTCTAAAGGTTGAATCACAATGCGCCGGAACTGCTGGGATAAACCCCGTGGTTGCAGGGGTTTGCTGCTGTAGGCACCCTCAAGGATACCAGAGCTTAAGGTCAAAACAATCTTGTGACGAGGTCGTCCAGAAGCGTTCGTGCTTTGAGCGATAAACTGACTTACCTGATCGAGGAAAGTAGAAAGGTGACGTTCGGTTTGGGGAGAGCGAGGCAGTTCGTCCAATCCATCTAAGATTAACAAGACTGGCGGGTGTGGCGGCACTAGCCAGCCATCGGCGTCGGTAAACTTTCCCAAAGGGAAGGCTGTAGCGAGGGTTTGTGCCAAACTGCGGCATAGACTAGCATCTCGCAAGCGGATCGATACGGGCATCCAAACTGGATAAAGCTCTTGGGCTACTTTTGCCGCGAAGAGTTGGCAAAAACTGGTTTTGCCTGCGCCTGGGGGAGCTTCTACTACAGCAACGGTTTCTAAATCTGCCAGTTGGTTGGTTGCCCATTCCATCAAGTCTACGGGTGAAGGCGCTTTTTCTCCCTTAGCGCTGTTGATTTCAATTCCCTTAAGCGGAATGTATAAATCTTTGAGGGCAAAGGGTTCTTCGAGTACTGGAGTCCCCAATGCTTTGAGGAGCGAGGCGCGGTAAGATTCGCGGTGCAAGTCAATCGCAGTGGGTGTTAAGCCAGGGGGAGCGAACTCAGTGGTTGGTTCGGTTTCTAGTTCTAGGTTGTCAGGTGAGGCGGCGAGTTGACCGAGTGCTTCCGGGGTGCTGGGGATATTTCCCAAGCGGACAAATTTTTGCAGTTGAGCTAAAGGCAGGGCATTAAAAGCGATCGCTTCCAGCAGGTAACCTGGAAGTGCGTAGACCAAGCGTTGTACGATCAGTTTGGCTTCGGTTTCTTCAGCACCGTTTGCCATCAGCCAAGCGATCGCCAGGTTATTCATTTGCTGACCGAGAAATGACTCACCTAGCAATGACAGCGCCTGTTCCGCTTGCGTATCAGATAGTCTACCCGGTCGCAGGGTTTTTAGCAGTCCTTGCAGTTGCGGATCGCCCAGAGCTTGCTTGCTGGGTTGTGTTGGTAGTTGCGCCAACAGACTAGCTCGATTTAACCAGGGTCTTAAAATCCGGTTTTCTTGCTCTAAAATCTGATGCAACGCCCGCAGATAGGCGATTTGAAACGCCAGCCAAGTTCCTTCATTGCGTTTGAGTGGCTTCTTGCGATGCCAAACTCGCAGCAATTCAACCGTCAGATCGGCAGCTGGCTGCATTTGTTGCCATGCTAGACTCCAAGGCAGTTCCAAAACTTCTGCGAACGGACAGATATCAAAAGTCGTTAGGCTTTTGACTTGCATATCTTGAACCAGGCGGAAGGCAATACCCGCAGTTTGGGCGCCTGGTGTTTTGAGCTGGGTCAACTGAATGTTATACTCTGCCAGCCACTGCCTAATGCTTAAGCTCATCGAACCTCTAAGGAAACGGCTCCCTATTAGGCCATTATGAGCTATGTTTTTGCTTGACTAACATCCCCCTGGCAAATCGGGAAAGTGGCTAACTTTTTCCGGTAAGTAGAGAGACTTGCGTGCTTCCGGAACATGGGGGAGATTGCCCAGATAACGAAGATAAAGGAGATTTCCCAGAGTGGTGAGATTGCAGAGACGAGGAAGCAATATTTTTGCCATTTTTCCTCACTTGCTTGTGTTTTTGACCCGGAAAAATGTTAAGAAAAGTCATAGCCTTGCTGGTGACCGATGACCACTGACCCAGATGCAATATCCGTGAGCGATCGCCAAATGCAAATACTGCTAATCGATGATGACCCTATTTTCCGACTGGGCCTGCGCGTTTTTGTCGAGCAATTTGGCGATCTGCAAGTCGTCGCCGAGGCAGATCGGCTAACTACAGTTTGGCAAATTCTCACTAGCGGTCAGCCCCCCGTTGACTTGGTCGTTTTAAACTTGGATTTGGGTCGGAGCGATTCAAATCTCGCGTCGGGTCTAGAAATCTGCCAGCAACTCAAAACTCAGTATCCCAATTTGCCCATATTGTTGCTCAGTACTTTAAGAGACAAAGACTCCCTAGCAGCAGCACGCCAAGCAGGCGTTGAGGGCTATTGTCCTAAAGGCACGGCTGTTTCAGAGTTAGTGAATATTATTCGTCAAGTTGCTGCGGGTGAACGTTACTGGCAAGAAACACCGACGACCAGACAAACAAGTCAGATCGCCTCACCCCCTCGCCTTCTCCCCCCTAACTCTACCTTATCCCTGTTGCGCCAGCGCCTCCACCAGTCTGGACTACGGCAAATTGACGCCGCTTTAGCCCAAGTAACCGCCGAATTACAAAATGTCGCACGATCAACTCTCGATCAAGCCATTCTCGCGGGACGACGGCGGGAGTTGCTCGCTTCCCGTTGGCTCGTAGAATGGCTTTTAGCACCCCGCGTCACAACGCCGCTAATGCTGGAAGGCGAGCAACGTAGCACAGGCGTCTCGCCTGTGGGAGCAGAGGAGCAGGGGACTCCGGCAGCAGAGGAGTTATATGCTTCTGCTATGTCCGGAGCGGAACTTAGTGCCAGTACTTGGCAATCTGTTTTATTTGATAATACTTTTGCCAAAATTCAGTATGGCGTCCAAAACCTTACCGACATTCCCCTAGAAATTGAGATTTTTAGGTCTGATAAAAAGCAGGAATTGCTGTGTTTAATTTTACGAAAATTATCCGAAATTTTGGGAGAATTGCGCTTTTCCCAAGTGCAGTCCGAGCAGTTATCCCAAAAGCGAACAGCTATTTTGCAGGATTTGTGGCGATCTGCGACTACTGATTTTTTTGGTAAGTATTATACCCTGCAAATCGGCTATCAGGAATTAGAAGTTGTGAATGTTTTGCTGCAAGATGCTTTAATCGTTCAAACTGCTATTCTCGATAAAATTCCCCTCGTTGCCGAGTGGTTCGACTATCTGCTATTTCAAACTCCTTTAACGATTGATAATGCATTGTACTCCCCTGGAAGTCCTGAAGCGCTGGCCAGAGGGGAAATTTTGATGCATAATTTAGTGATTCAAGTCGCTAATGCTGTCGTTCAACCGCTTTTGAATCGATTTGCTGATGTGGAAACGATTAAACAGAACTTCTATGACAGTCGGTTAATATCAACGCGGGAAATTGAGCGATTCAGGAATAATTTATCTTGGAGATATCGCTTAAGAAAATATGTCTACGAACCGGCAGAAATTTTTGAAAGTCGATATGTTTTATTTATTTTTGCCGGGCGGGGAATTAGAAAAATATCTATTTATGCCCCTCGCAGTCAAGAGCTAGAAAACTTAAGCGGCGTTCAACAAACGGTGACTTTATTGTTGGAAACGAGAGATGCGATATCGCCTCGTATCCGTTCAGTTGTTGCCTTCGTCGGTAAAGGTGTAGTTTATGTATTAACCCAAGTCATAGGGCGAGGAATTGGTTTAGTTGGTCGAGGAGTGATTCAAGGAATTGGAAACTCTTTACAAGATAATCGGTTTAAAAATAATAGCGATCGCCAGAAATAATTTTGGGAATTGGTAATTGGTAATTGCTAATTGCTAATTGCTAATGCTGCTTTTTCCATTACTCAGATCTTGCACCAGGGCTAACACCAAAGTTTCTGGCAAATAGCTAAACTTGAAAGCCTAGATTTTTCGTCAAGAAACAAGGGTTTCAAGGCAGGTTGAGAATGGTGCAAGATGTGAGATTAGCGATTAGCGATTAGCAATTAGCAAGCAGTCTATATTTTTAGACCTCCTGCTAATCCGATTAAACGTTGTCGGTCTAACAACTTAATTTTAGAGCCATTCGTGCTAATAATATCCTCAGCACTGAGTTTGGCAAAAACCCGCGATAGCGTTTCTGGAATTGTCCCCAAAAGCGCAGCTAACTGTGATTTAGTCATGTCAAGTTCGACGAGATCGCTGCTGTTATTTCGGTCGCTTAAATAGAGCAAATAAGTCGCCAGTCTTCCCGGAACTTCTTTTAAAGATAAATCTTCCACTAACTGAGCCATTATGCGTAAGTGACGCGCAAAAACCCCTAGAATTTTGATAGCTAAAGTAGGTTGCTCTTGCAGCAAGTTTAAAAAAGAGGTTCGCGGGAAGAATAACAACTCGCTTGTCTCCAGCGCCATAGCGGAAGCGGGGAAGTTTTGACCATCAAACGCGGGAACTTCAGCAAAATGATCGCCAGCGCCAAATAAGTGCAAAATCTGTTCTTTGCCTTCAGCAGAAGTTTTATAGACTTTAACCCGACCGGAAACTACAATAAAGAAACCGCTGCCTTCATCCCCCGCTTGGAAGATTATTTCACCTTTGGAATAAGTTTGAGCGATCGCAATCTTAGCCAACTGCTCAACTTGCTCTGCCGGTAGGCCGCGCCAAAGTTTAATATTAGACAAGAATTCTCTCAGTTGACTGTCTTGCTTGAGCATGGTTATTCTTACGTAAAGGAAAGGTTAATGAGTTACAAATTTCCCAACAATTTTATCTGGGGTGCTGCTACTTCTGCCTATCAAATCGAAGGGGCAGCAACAGAAAACAATCGCCAACCCAGCGTTTGGGATACTTTCTGTACTATACCAAATCGGGTTGTTAACGGCGATACAGGTGAAGTCGCTTGCGACCACTATCATCGCTACGAAACCGATGTCAAGCTGATGGGAGAACTGGGTATTAAAGACTATCGCTTCAGCATTGCATGGCCTAGAATTATTCCTGCGGGGCGCGGCAGTGTCAACGAGGCAGGTGTTGATTTTTACAAGCGGTTAGCCGATTGTTTGTTAGAACATGGGATTATCCCACACGCTACCTTGTTTCACTGGGATAGTCCGCAAGCATTAGAAGATTTATATGGTTCTTGGCAACGTCGCCAAATGGCACAAGACTATGCTGATTATGTTACTGCCGTCGTGAGTCGTTTGGGCGATCGCATCACCCACTGGATGACCCTCAACGAAATTTCCTGCTTTACCCACATGGGTTATGCTGTCGATGCAACTCCAGTACATGCCCCCGGTACGCAGCTTACCAGCAAAAAAGCCGTCTGGCAGACTTCTCACCATGCTTTACTAGGACACGGGTTAGGTTGTCAAGCCATCCGCGCCGCTTCCCCTCGTTCCTGTAAAGTATCGTTGGTGGATAATTTTTGTGTAACGGTTCCCCTCTACGAGTCACCGGAAAATATTGCTGCTACCCAAAAAGCCTTTCATACTTGCGGCTCTAATGGCGGTATTATTTTTCCAGCCTTGACAGGTGCTTATAGTCCCGCTTTGCTGGAAATCTTAGGCGAAGATGCACCGGATATTCAAGCTGGAGATTTAGAAATCATCCATCAACCTTTAGACTATTTAGGTCTGAATATATACAAGGGCGCTTACGTGCGCGCGATAGACAACGAACAAGGTTACGAGATACTTGACTTGCCCAAAGGGTATCCTAAAATGCACATGCCTTGGTTAAATATTGTCCCGGAAAGCATTTATTGGGGAATTCGTCACGTCAGCGACACTTTGGGACGGAAAGATTTACCTATATTGATTACAGAAAATGGCTGTGCGGCACAAGATGAAATTAATGCTCAAGGTGAGGTAATCGATAGCGATCGCATTCTATACTTGCGACAGTACTTAAAGTCGGCTCACCGTGCTTTAAGCGAGGGTTACCCTTTAACTGGATACTTTCTTTGGAGTTTGATGGATAATTTTGAATGGTCGTGGGGTTATGACCGTCGCTTTGGCATTATTTACATAGATTATCAAACGCAACAACGCTTACCTAAAGCCAGTTTCCATTGGTATCGCGAGTGTATTCGTCAAAATCGAGTTGTCTAATTTGACTTAAGTCAAGGCGCTATCCTTTGCACCGCCCTACAGTGGGGATAGATAAAGCAACGAGGAGACAGAACAATGTTTTGCGAACAATGCGAACAAACCGCCAGCGGACAAGGATGCCATCAATGGGGTGCTTGTGGTAAAAGTCCTGAAGTCAATGCTCTACAAGACTTATTAATTCACTGCTTGCGGGGACTGTCCCAAGTGGCGCTCAAGGCTCGCGAGTTGGGTCAAAATACTCATGAAGTGGATGTTTTTACTTGCGAAGCGCTGTTTGCAACGATGACTAATGTTAATTTTAGCACAAAGTGCTTTACCGAGTATATTCGTCATGCGATCGCGCTGAGAGAAAGCTTAAAAGCTCAACTCCAACCAATCGAATGGTCAGATTTGGCTAACTTTACCCCCGATTTCGACGACGACTTAGTGCAGCAAGGCAAAGATATAGAATATGAATTTATCAGCAAATCAGCCAGCAATGTAGATATTTTTTCCCTTAAACTGACCGTCACTTATGGCATCAAAGGTCTTGCTTCCTACGCCTTCCACGCTCAAGAATTGGGGCAAGAAGATGACAGACTTTACACCTTCTGTCACGCAGCTTTAGCCGCGATTAACCGCCAAGACCTCAGCCTCGATGATTGGGTAAATCTGGCACTTAAAGTCGGCGAAATGAACCTGCGGGCGATGGAACTTCTCGACGCTGGAAACACAGGAACTTACGGTCATCCCACGCCGACAGTTGTTCCCCTCAACGCCAAAAAAGGCAAAGCAATTTTAGTTTCCGGTCACGACCTCAAACAACTGGGAGAACTGCTCAAACAAACGGAAAATACTGGCATTTTAGTTTACACCCACGGCGAATTGCTGCCCGCCCACGGTTATCCAAAATTAAAGCAGAAATATCCCCATCTTTACGGTCACTACGGCACCGCTTGGCAGAATCAAACCAAAGAGTTTGCTAAGTTCCCCGGCCCGATTTTAATCACCACAAACTGCTTAATGCCGCCTCACGAATCTTACATTAATAAATTGTACTCCGTCGGCCCAGTTGGCTGGCCTGGAGTTACTCACTTGCCTTCACCAAATCTCGTCCCAGACTACTCACCCATCATCCAAAAGGCATTAGAAATGCCAGGATTTGTAGAAGATGGAGAACTGCGCCAAGTAACGACAGGTTTTGCACGCAATGCGGTATTAAGTGTTGCGGGGGAAGTAATTGAAGCAGTGAAACGGGGAGATATTCGGCACTTCTTCTTAGTTGGAGGTTGCGATGGTGCCAAACCAGACCGCAATTACTATACCGAATTTGTGGAAAAAGTGCCTAAAGATTGCGTCGTGCTAACTCTTGCTTGTGGGAAGTTCCGCTTCTTTGATAAAGAATTGGGCGATATTGGCGGCATTCCTCGCTTAATGGATGTGGGACAGTGCAACGATGCTTATTCGGCGATTCAAATTGCCCTGGCGTTGGCGAATGCTTTTAACGTAGGTGTGAATCAATTACCCCTATCGATGATTCTGTCTTGGTACGAACAAAAAGCCGTGGCGATTTTGCTGACGCTACTTCATCTGGGAATTCAGAATATCCGGTTGGGACCAACCTTACCAGCGTTTATCTCGCCGAACGTTTTCAAGCTGCTTTCCCAGAAGTATAATTTGAAATCGATCGCAACTCCGGATGAAGATTTAGCTGCTTGTCTCGGTTAAACCTCAGACTGAAGTCTGAGTCTACACAAACGAAGCCCGCCTGCGCGGGCTTTAAATTTCAGGACTTACCCAAAGTCTCTATATGTAGGGTGCGTTAACGCAGTGTAACGCACCATCTCCACCATATCTGGAGTTGCTGCGTAAGTCCTGAATTTATTACAGTAAAGTAAAACCAAATATTAAAAGTTGGAATTAAGTAGGTGCAGGTAAATAAAGTGAAAATAGCTATCCAATCCTATGGCGGGCGGGACGCCCACCCCACAAAACCTTCAATCTCTTGTGGGGTGGGCGTCTCGCCCGCCATTGTGGTGAGTTTATTTATATTCACCTACTTAATGCCTAATCTCTGAGATAAATCGGCGTTTTCAACAGAAAACACGCTTTCAGCAGGTGTTATCAATTGTGCCCAATCTTGAGACTTAACATATTGATGCTGCTGTCTGACAAACTCAGAAATATCTTCAATATTCACAATCCAATCCCGTGCGTAATGGGATAGAATTTCGCCACGCAACCCCAATTGAATTGCTCGTCGTTCTAACTTAGCACCCGATGGATCGCGATCTGGATCCCACTGCAACCGCACCAAGGATGTCGCAACTGCTTGTTTCCATTCCTTTTGACTAGAATAGACACCTGCTACAAAATTTGAATGAATAGCAGCTGCTAAAATATGCTCAAAAGCAGACCGTTTAATCCAAATGGCAAGTATCACTTCTTGTCCTATTTTAGTTCCCCACCCCGAACGATACATCATCCACAGAAAGTTGGGCTTAATCCAACTCATTCGGTTCAGGCTAAATTCACCACCAAAGTAACCATGCGACGCGGCAAAGTTACCGATTGCAGGTCGATAAGCTTGGTAGACAACAATCGATTCGTCGTCAAACTGCGCCAGAATATGACGCCCATTTTTAGGCCAACAATCTATTTGTGCTAAGTAACTTTCTGTTACCAGCTTCACAAAACACCTCTGTCATATCAATAATTGTGTCTTATATTGTAATACACGAGCGGTCAAATGTAGGCATCAGTAGGGTGCGTTAGCCGAGAGTACGGCACCGTTATATTTGAAGTTTTATATCAGAGCAATTTTTGTTTGTTCTACAATCAAAATAGGCAACATAGGAGGAACAAGCGATGATTTTGCGCTACGTTCTAGCATGGATTCCGATGGTGTTCATAGGCGTCATCAATGGCATACTTCGAGAGGTGACTTACGGGAAATATCTCAATGAGTTGCGCCCCCATCAAGTTTCCACCGCTACTGGAGTTTTATTGTTAGGTCTTTACATCTTTTTGGTAGCGCGCCTTTGGGGTTTTGAGTCACCCACACAGGCACTAATTATTGGATGCATCTGGCTGGCGCTTACTGTTGGCTTTGAATTTATCTTTGGTCACTATATTGCAGGTCATTCATGGAGTAAGCTTCTTGCCGACTACAATATATTCGCTGGAAGACTTTGGAGTATAGTTTTGCTCTGGGTTGCTGTTGCTCCAGTGCTGTTTTACCGTCTTCTAGGTTAAGGCATCAGTAGGGTGCGTTAGCGTTAGCGTGACGCACCTTATATTTGAAGCATCTGTAGGGTGCGTTAGCGTTAGCGTGACGCACCTGATATTTGAAGTTTTATATCAATGGGAGCGCAGCGCCGGTAGCACAATTATTGATATAAATTAAATTTAGTTAAATTTCTGAAAAATTACCGCCATCTTTCCAGAGTTATAAGCATTCCTAGTAAATAAGATTCAACGAAGCAATAGGAATCTCTGGAGGAAGGGATGAAACTAACGCGGCGCGAAGCACTCAAACTCGGATTAGTTGGAAGTGGAGTACTTCTGTCACCTTTTGGATTTGCAAAAAGTGCTTGGGCGCAATCTTCTAATTGTACTAAAGAAATGCTGCCACCGAGTACGCAAACCCCCCAGTTGAGTCCACTCATCAAGCGCTTCGACCAACCCCTCCGCATCCCGGAACCACTCAAACCTTCTCTCAGCAAAACCTACCAAGTTGTCCACGAAGGGCAAACCTTTGACCAGCCAATTGATTACTATCAAATCGAGATGCGGAAGCAGACAGTAGAAATTGTCCCAGCTAAAGATGGGAAACCTGCAATTACCGCTGAAGCTTGGACTTATAACGGTTCTTTTCCCGGCCCCCTCATCCATCAACAAAAAAACCGCCAATCCTGCATTCGCTTTATCAATAATTTGGGAAAAGATGCAGCAGGAAAAGAAATTTGCACTTCGGTTCACTTGCACGGAATGGCTTCGCTTCCCCAATACGATGGCTATGCAGAAGACTTAATTCCCGTCGGCTATTACAAAGATTATTACTATCCCAACAACCGCGCTTCTATTCTTTGGTATCACGACCACGCCGTCCACAAAACTTCCCGCAACGTTTACATGGGACTGGCGGGCATGTATATCGTTGATTATGCCAAAGAAGACTTCTGTAACCCGAAGGATTTTGGCTGCTTACCCAAGGGAGAATTCGAGATACCGCTTGTCATTCAAGATAAAACATTCGAGATTCCCAACAAAAGTAACCCAAATCAGTGGAAACTTGTATTCAACGATCGCAGACAGCGGGGAGTGTATGCCGATGCTATCCTAATCAATGGCGTACCCTGGCCTCACATGAAAGTCAAGCGGCGGAAATACTACTTCCGACTCTTAAATGCTTCGGCTTCTCGCACTTATCAATTAACACTAAGCGGCGATCCTGTCAAGTTAACAACCGATGCCGATAAACTGACCAAAAATAACGAAAAAGTTCAAATAAAGGTCATCGGTACGGATGCGGGACTGTTAAGCAAAGCGGTAGATCTAAATGCACCAAATCAATACTTGCGGATAGGAGTTGCAGAACGCTACGGCATCATTATTGATTTTTCCGTATTCCGCCCGGAAGTGAAACAGGTTTATTTGAGGAATATTGTTTTTCCCGGTAATCTTGGTGCTGAATCTCAAGCATTGATGCGCTTTGATTTAGAAGATGGGGAAGTAGCAGATGATAGCTTCATTCCTGACAACTTAGGTATCCTAACTCGGCGGGAAGAATTAGAAAAACGGGCTGTACAAACGCGCACATTTCAGTTTGGGCGGGGCGGACAGTGGACAATTAACGGCAGAACTTGGAGTCCCACCCGCGTAGAAGCCAATCCCAATCAATGCGATATTGAAATTTGGAACTTAGTTAATACAGGAGGTTGGACCCATCCAGTCCACATTCACTTGATCGATTTTCAAATTATCGATCGCAACGGACGACCTCCCCTACCTTACGAACGAGGGTGGAAAGATGTTGTCATCCTGGGTGATTTGGAGACAATTCGAGTCGTAGCGAAGTTTGCGCCCCACCGAGGCAAATATATGATGCATTGTCATAACATCGTCCATGAAGACCACGATATGATGACTCAATTTGAAATAGGTGAAGGCGGACAAGATCCGCTTTCTGATTGTGCCAAACCTTTACCGCCTCCACCCCTCGGTTCTACCACTCCGCCGCCGTTGATGGAAGAGAAGCTTCCTTGTAAATGTTTAGAACCGCTTCCCAATAGTTGCTGTGCCGATCCGCTTTCTCCTGATTGTCCGGTGCAAATTACCATTCCCGAACGGTGCAAAAAGGTTTAAAAAGTCTACAGAAACCCGGTTTATTAAAGAAACCGGGTTTCTCTTGAAAAATCGTCGCAACAGAACTAGAGATCGACGCAGAAACCCGGTTTCTAAAGTCAAGAAACCGGGTTTCTCTCAAAGTGGTCTTATATCGAATCCGTTTGCATCAGAATTACTTTGTGTAGCGGCAATTAGCAATTAGCAATTAGCAATTACCAACAAAGCCAATCATTCCGATGCAACCGAATTTGATATTACCTCTTATGGCTGGATGATAAAAGGAGTGTCGCTATTGTCGGAACCTCGGTTCCCGGCAGCGTCGAAGGCTACCACCTGAATGACGGCTTTGCTGGTTGCCGGTCCAGTTACCTGCCAGTCGTAGGACATATCATCGCCATCTAGACCTTTGACAATGGGTGCAAACGTACCGTTTTGCCCTTGCCGCGAGATCCTCACCCTGTGTTCTACAATACCGACATTGTCGAGACTTTTCCACATGATGGTCACCCAATCCCCTACTTTGAAGATCTCGCCGCCATTGGGGGAAATGACTTTAACAAGAGGCGCTTGGGTGTCAGGAAGTGCCTCGATAGTCAAGTTGGCGCTTTTGTCGTTCTCCATATTAATGTCTCCGTAAATGAACAACTTTGTAGATGTATACGCTGACTGATTAAGCTTGGATTTATAACAGAAAAAAAGTTTCGTCCTCAACCATTCTGTTAATCATATGACTTACGCACGACGCTCTTAGAAACCGGGTTTCTTGCTGCGATCTATGGTTGCCAAACCGAAGATTTTTCATCGAAACCCGGTTTCTTTGCGTAAGTCCTGAATCAGTAACGTCCACAACTTATAGATGTATACGTTGACTAATTCAGCTTGGATCTATAGCGGATTACAGCCGTATGAGGTACACCGAAAGTTTGTGTAGCGCGCACGCGCTACACAAACTTTCGCGATAACGCTTTCCCTCATCCACTTGCAATTCGCTGTATGAGAGCTTCATTCTTGTTCCTTCTTCCCAATTCTCTTTGTAAAAAATGCCCCATAAGGGTACTACTATAGCCATGTTATATTTCGCAATATACAGCAGATTGCAAGTGAGTGAGGGAAAGCCTTATGGCGCCTTTTGTGTAGCGCGCACGCGCTACACAAAAGGCGGTGTATCTCATGCGCCTGCAAACCGCTATAAATAATAGCCCCTACTAGATTTGTGGGGACTTACGGCGTTTTAGTTAAAAAGTCTACACAATCCCGGTTTCTTAAAGAAACCGGGATGCTCAAGCGGATATTACGAACCGTACAAAGCTCGATTGAATGCTTTGATTGCTTCCATATCGTAAGGCCCGCCTGATTCAGATGGCGTTTCTTGGGGTTGGGAAGCTTTCTGCGTTAACTCGCTTGCTTTACTCTGGGTAGATTGTTGAGTGCTTTCGGTCACTTCAACTTTAGCCTTTGACGGTTCTGAAGGAGTGATATTGGCTGTTTCTTTTGATGGCATTTCTGCTGATGGCTGACTGGTTAACGTTGTTTCGGCAATAAACAGAGAACCGCGCCAAAGCGGGTTGCTTGAAGCCATATCGGAAATTACCATGATTGAGGTAATAAATAGGACAACGGTTAGGAAAAAGGCTTTCAAAATCGATGTTTTCATAACACCTCTGGAAAAAGTTTGTAGTTAATCTGTTGTGTAAACGTAACGGCTTGATTTAGGAAGGAAGAACGCTACCAAAATTGTTATTGCCTGGGGCGTTCAAGTTGGTATTACAAAAATAGCACTTTTGACGATGAAAATTTAGCCGCTTGTCTGGGTTAGTCTGTTGTTTGAGAAACCCGGTTTCTTAAAGAAACCGGGTTTGTGGATCTAGCGATCGCAACCCCAAAAAAACATCGATCCGCTTACCTCGGTTAGACACTATCGGGATCTACCTCCAACTCTCGTAATCGCGCCGCCAAACGTTCAGCGCGTTGACGTTCGGATTCAGCTTGTTGTTGGGCAGCTTCGGCTTGTTGTTGGGCAGCTTGTGCCTGTTGTTGGGCAGCTTCCTCCGGCAGCCACAAGACCTAGAATACATCTTTTTCCCTCTTCTCGAAAAGTCAGCTAAAAATCATCAGGCTCAGATATAAATAAATAATTGGCACAACCGGTTAAGACCAGGTAATTACTATCACTAAGTTCCCCTTCTAGAAATTTTTTCTTGATAATAAGCAGAATAAAAATGCAATAATTCTCGATTTATTGTCGCTCATTCTACAGGCAGGTGGAAGAGGCGAGTGTTGCTCACTCCACTGTTTATGATTTCAAAGCTTGAGCCTCTGAATTCATACTCTGAAAGTAGCAAAATCATCTAGACCACCGGGCTAGATTTCTCATTGACCATTCAGTTATTTTTACTTTATTTACCTGCACCTACTTAATCGGTGAACATATTCATCGAAAGTTGAAGATTTTTAAAATTTTAGCAGACCGTTATAGAAATCGCCGAAAAAGGTTTGCTTTAAGGTTTAATTTAATTGCTGGACTGTACAATTATGAACTGCGGCTCAATTCAGGTGAATCAATAAGCAAATTTTATATCTAACAGTTAGCGATCGTATTTGGAGAGACCCCATACTACCCCAGCGACGACTTTTGCAAGAGGTCTATTGAGTCTGTTGAATATCCCAGAGGTAACGGTAATGGTCATTATGGGCTAGCAACTGTTTATGGGTTCCGTGCTCAACCAATCGGCCTCGGTCTAAAACAAAGATGCAATCTGCCTGGATTGCTGCTTTCAGTTGATGAGTAATCACAATTACCGTATGCTGACCCGCTAAGGATGCGATCGTTTGATTAATAGCATCTGCCATTTCTGCCGAGAGACTACTGGTCGGTTCATCTAGTAATAAGATGGGCGGGCGGCGAAGCAATGCCTGGGCGATCGCAATCCGCTGACGCTGTCCCCCAGATAATCGTCCACCTCCTTCGCCCACCTCAGTCTGATAACCGTCTGGAAGACTCAGGATAAAGTCATGGATTTCAGCAGCTTGAGCGGCAGCAAAAACTTCTTCGTCTGTAGCCTCGGGTTTGGTGATGCGGATGTTGTTCATAATGGTGGTGTTGAAAAGAAACGTTTCTTGCAGCACGACCCCCATTTGCGATCGCAGAGATTTCTGTGTTAGATGACGTAAGTCATGACCATCAATCGTGATTCGTCCATCGCTGACATCATAAAAACGCATGAGCAAGTTAAATATCGTACTCTTACCAGCACCACTCGAACCAACAAATGCAACAAACTGACCAGCTTCTATAGACAAATCAATCTCATGCAATTGGTGCTGTGTATTGTCGTAGCTAAACGATAAGTTCTCAAAGCAAATTTTCTTCTCAAACGATGTCAAAGCATGGGCATCAACAGCATCGACAATTTTAGTTGGATATGTAAGAACCTTATCGATTCGTTGCATCCCAATACTAGCTCCCAGCCAGCGACCAATTCTTGTATTCACCAATTGGCCTAATAGATCATACATACTATGAGAAATGGTGAAGAAAGTTATCCAGGCTCCAAGTGAAATGTTATTGGACAAAACGTAAACTCCCCCAATCCCCATAACCCAAACATCAAGCAAGTACGCAGATAATTTTACTGAATAAGTAAAGAGAAGAAAGCTAAATACGGCTTCAGTTTTCTTGTCCTCAAGTTTTCTTAACTCGTTACTGAAATAACTGGCAAATAAAGCTTGTAAACCGTATCCTGTAATCATCGGTTGGGCACGAATGCCCTCCTGCACTGCATCCGTCATCAATGCGTTTTGGTTGATCGCCTTCAGTCCTCGCTCAGTCAGGTAATTCATCATGTAAAGCGTTAGTGGCAGCATTACAACCATAGGTATAGTGCTGATTAATGTTAGAGAACCGCTAATGCGAATCATCATTCCTAAGTTGACTAGAGTAATAATTACCTCACCAACACTTCGGATCATTTCTTGACCTAAAACAGCCTCTATCTGGTAGATATCTACAGAAAAGTGGGTTAATAAATCTCCAGGTCGAGCCTGTTTATAGAAGCTTTGTGAAAGAGTTTGCAGTTTCACAAACAAGTCATATCGGATATCGCTGGCAACACGGCTAGAAAGTCGAGCAGACAAACGACTACCTAATAGGTATGACCCAAAAGCTAAGGGTAGCAGGGTAGCCAATTGAATCGCTGAACTTACAAGAACAGGCCCTCCTCGATCGATGGCGATACCTAGCTTTTGAGCAGCAATTATTTGGTAAGCAGGCATCCCCATCATGCAGATAGCACTAACAGTGGCAATAGCTACATAAGGAGACCAGTAAATCCAGACATATTTAAAGAACAAGCGAAAACGACTAGCAAGTTCTTTGATCCATGAGATCGCATTACCAGAGTTATTTTTTTCATCTTCCTGTGACAGTCCTAACCCTTGCCAAGGTGAGCGCTCTTTTAGTTGAAGTGAGGTTTCTTGAAGCTTTTGAGATACAGGTACCCAATGATCGATCCAGAAAAGTTGGATAAAATGTTTTATCCATTGAAGAGGTTGGAAAACTAACTGTGGGCGATTTGAGTTGCTAGCAGATGAGGAATTTGTATCCTCAAAATCCATTAGCTCGCTTGAATGTTGTCTCCAAAAGTAGCGTAAAACGCCCCAGCAACAAACGGCTGCAAAACTTACAACCACTAATGTAGTCGTAGAAGGATGGATTAAACTGCTATAGTCAAGGAGCATCTTCTTGTGAAAAACAGTTAGCAGGAGATGTTTCAGATTACTCATTATGAACTAATATCATGTCCGGCAGAGCAGCCATAATATCCTTATTGCCAAACCCTGTAGAGACGTTATATATAAGGTCTCTATATTATGGGTAGTCTTACCGGACATGATATAACATCTACTTTAGCCATATTCAAAGCTGACAAAATATTTTTATCAAAGAAGTCAATAAGTCAAGGTTCCGTTTTCTAGGGGTTTTCCGGTGGCTCTTTTAGAAGATTGAGGTGATAAGAATCTTCACCACGAACTACGATGCAAGGAATAGGGTTGCCGCTAAAACCTCTTATCTCAACATCAGGTTTTGCAAAACGAGCAACAAGACCGAAACGGGTTCGAGAATCATTATTTCGACTGACACCATGCCAAATTCCACCTCTTGTGAAGCAGTACTGACCTGCTTTCATTTCTATGGGTTCAATTCTATGAGGTGCGTTTTCTGGGTGCATACGATCGGCTAATCTGATCATACTGTCAGCGTCGGTTAGATCGCACTCTCCTGCTTGTGCCAGGGCAACAAGGTCTGCATCATACTTGTGGGTTCCAGGGATAACCAGCAGACAACCAGTTTTCATGGTCATGTCAGTTACGGCGATCGATACATGAACACCTTTGATCCAGCCATTAATTACATCGATATGCCAAATTTGACCAGTCTTTTCGACAATATGACCATCATGACCAGGCTCTCTAGAAATAGTCTCTGCCATCCAAAATAGGAGATTTGGTCCGAGAAAATCTGCCACATCATCTAAAATTCGCGGCTCTGTAGATAGGTCATACACTAACTTAGATGTGGTATGAGCAATCCTGGGATCCATCACATGACTTTCGATTGGAGAAGATGAAGCTTTTTGATCTTGATTTTGAGCTTCTCCAATAGCTTGACTCATGGCATCATGTAGAGCCACTAAACTAGCAGTATGACCAAGGGTAAATGGACCAGCAAAACCTTCTTTCTCGAAAAAAGCGACTTTCTGATCGCTTTTATTAAAGTTAGTTTGGCTAGTGCTATATTTTCCAGAATATCCAGTAGTTTGCATGATTAAACTCCTCTTATTAGCGTGACCGCACAATAACTTAGACGACTTACATTTTATGCCTCTTTACAACTGAACCTTACCTAATTTACTAAACTTAACGGGCTAACACTGGTTTTCTCGTTGATATAGCCTCTTCAATAATATCAACAGCTTTTTCCACACCTCCTGACCTCTTAATAGCTACTTGTAAATCTAAAGCTCTCTTCCTGTAAAAATCATTCACTAAAACTTTCTTCAGAGTCTTATGAAGATTTTTTACCGTAAGTTTATTCAAAGGTATAAGTTCCCCACAACCAGCCCAAGCAACTCTAGCAGCCATACCATGTTGATCGCTGAATAATGGAATTGCTACCATAGGTAATCCATTGTATAAACTTTCTAAAACTGTATTAATTCCTCCATGAGTAATTATCATATTTGCTTTTTGGAGTAATTCTAATTGAGGGGCATTATTGACAAGCAAGGTATTTTTAGGAAGTTCCCCAGTCAAATCACAATTATTTATTCCTCCCCGTGATATAACTAACTGAACATCCAGATCTTTGCAGGCAGAAGCCATCACTTCTATGACCCACTGAAGACCCCCTAACATACTTCCTAAAGAAGCATAAATTAACGGCTGATTTGTTAACTTATCATAGGGAAAAAAGATGGGACTTCGGCTTCCTGAATAATGGTATGGTCCAGTAAAATGAAAATATCTTGGCAAGCGTTGCCTGGGAAATTCCAGTTCGGCAATTTGTTGGCTGATCTGAGCTAATGAAGAATAATCATCATCAAAACTTGAAAGGAAAGGCAAATTCCACTTTTGACGATAATAATTAATCACCTTTAAGACAGAAGCCTCTCTTTTTTTCAGGTATACATAACCAATTTGATTCCGCAGAATTCCCCACCATGAAGAATTGTAAGACCAAGTTGTATCAAAAGGAGGAACGGTAGCTTCAGAATGGGATATTACTGAGCTAAATATGCTGACAAAAGGAATGTCAAGATACTGAGCAACTGTTGCCCCTGCTGAAGCTTTTGAATCAATTAACAGCGCTTCTATACCTGCTGACTTAATAGCTGCTGGAGCATGGGTTAAATACTTTTCTTGATAAACTACGCTCTGTCCCGGTATCCAACCAATCTTGATTCGCAGCGAATCAATGTCCCTTCGTTTAGAAAGTAGGTCAAATTTTGGGGTTACACTTTGGGAATTATACTCTAGAGATGGTTCAGGAGTGTCTGGTTGCCAAACTGCTTGAAATTCCAACCCTTCAGCCAAAGTTTTTGCTTGTGTTTGAAACCCGATTTTAGTGATGGGAACTCCTACTAATATAACCCGATGACCACGCCGTTTTAACTCCTGACCTAAAGGAATTATTGTGTTGAGATGCCCAGCTGCTGATGGACAGATAAGACCAAAATTAGTCATGGGATTTGTTTCGCTCCTTGATAACAACTACAGGCTTTATTCTTCCCTAATCAATTACCCTGCTTACTACGATCTACCGGACTACATAAAATTTATTGTTCACCACAAAACCATCTAGATTTTGTTGTTGGACATAGTAAACAAGATCGCTCATCTCGTTAATAAAACCCGTTCCCAAAAAATTCAAGGAAGTGTTGCACATAACTCCAAATCCACTTAAGCGTTTGAATGCTATTAATAATTCATGCAGCCGCAGATTTTGTGAACTATTTACTGTTTGAACCCTTGCCGTATTATCCACATGAGTTACTGCTTTTAGCTGGTCTGTTTTAAGCTTCTGGAAATAAAGCATATAGGGACTAGGATCTGACCAATCAAAATATTCTGATACGTCTTCCTCTAAACAAACTGGAGCAATGGGGCGATACCCTTCTCGTTTTTTAATCTGATTTAACCGAGCGTGCATTTCCTTTTTGAAGGGAGAAGCTAGGAGCGATCGATTCCCCAAAGCTCTTGGCCCAATTTCATACTTCCCTTGCACCCAGGCTATAACATTATCTTCATAAATGAATTTGGCAACCTGGTCATAATTTAAGTCGTAAACCTCAAACATACGCTCACAATTGATGTCTTCTATAAACTCTGTTCCAGCATAGACATTCCAGCTAATCTTGGCGTTACCAGAATAATAAAACTGGGCATCTACCGCTGTTCCAATAGCAGAACCACTGTCATTTGTACAGGGAGGAACAAAAACTTCTGGAAATAAACCACAATTTTTCCATTGTGTATTCCAATCGCAATTTAATCCACACCCACCACTAATAAGTAGCGGTAGCTTTTCTATCAAATTCTCTTTGGCAAACTTATAGAAAACATCAAAAATCTGATCGGATATTTTTCCAGCTAGATTTTTAAATCGAGGGTGTTCTACGCCAATATTCAAGAAGGAAGACCAGGCGAGATCTTTGTCGGTGAGTTTCCAAATTTCACTAGGATGATTTATGATGAAGTTGATAAACTTCATTTCTTCATCATTTGGTGTTGAACGATCGGAAAAAGCTGCTAAAGCCATCATTTTTCCGGCAGCAGATAGATAACTACCTCCTTGCCCAGTTCCTCCAGTAGAAGAGCTATCTCCTACGCTGTACGGAAAACTATATCTAGAACCTGGCCCTTCCAATACTTGACCAAGGAAAGTGATATTAACATTTTCATCAATTTTGTAAAAGTTGCCCAGTACTCCCTCCCAAACTAATGCATAACAAGGTCTTCCTTGCTCAAACGGAGACATCCCATAAGAACACATCAAATGGGAACGTTCATGAGAAGAGGAGAATCGCTTAATATCCTTGCCTAGAAAAGTTGAGTTTTCACACAGAATGTTGTCTAAACCATCATAACCGCTATCACTTACGGTGGATATATTGTCTAACGGCCCTACTCCCTTGTACCAACCACTTACTGCTACTACTTCAGGCAGTTCATTGAGGTAAGACATCGCCTCCACAAAAAGATTGACGGTAACAGCAGAATATCTTCTGAAAGATTTTTTCTCTCCTTCCAATGAAAACATCAGTTGTCCTTCATTGAGATAAACAATGGTTCCATCGTGACCAGGTTTAAAGGATAGAATCTTCATGATCTTTGAATTAATTTGTAATCTGTTCAGCGTGTGTCTCGTAAAACTAGCAATGACTTGGAATGAACGATATTGTACTCTTCTTGTCGCACTATGAACTGCTATGAATGTAAATTACCCCTCTTTTTGCTCCTTCAGCTTGATTGTTGTAGTAGTAGGCATAATCATTACCGTAAATTGCTTCGATACTTGGCTTAATCCATTCAAATGTATAGTCTTGACCGTTATAGGAGTCGTAACCCAGGTCAGGACGATCGGGGATTTTCCAGTCATGGATAACAACAACTGGTTTT
This sequence comes from Microseira sp. BLCC-F43, assembly GCF_041929235.1. NCBI lineage: Bacteria > Bacillati > Cyanobacteriota > Cyanophyceae > Aerosakkonematales > Aerosakkonemataceae > Microseira > Microseira sp. BLCC-F43. The sequence goes on along the minus strand of NZ_JBHFNP010000343.1, from coordinate 48,335 downwards.
ATTTCTGCCTCAGCGATCGCTTTCAGTTCATCGAGCAAGGGTGTATCAATATGGGAATGGGCATCCAGGTAAAACAAAGTATTACCATGATCTCGCTTCAACAAATCTCTTAAAATTTCTGAACTACTGCCCTCCTTTACAGTAACGTTGGTTGAGTCTTTGAGAAATTCTGTAGCTTCTGGAATATTTTCCGAATCTACTTCTATCGTGTAGACCTGATTAGCAATCTGGGCTAATTTTTTGGTTGTCCCTCCTAGAAAAGTTCCTGTTTCAATTATGGTTTTTATCTCAAATTTCTGAACAAGCTTTTTGATTTCTTCTTCAATATAGGAATCACCTTCAAAACCTGTCAGGTTACGACTTAGTTGTTCTTGAGTTCTTCGAGACTTTTTCATGGTTTATATCTCCACTTCGCAACACAATTGATTTCCATTTAAATTAATTTGCCTACCCAAATTAATTTATTTTAACATTATACACCTTTCCTGAAGCAAATCAACCAAATTTATTTAGTGAATATCTTTAATTTTTGCTACTTCTGTCATGCAAGACCAAAGATAAGACTTTCTCTAGCTTTAAAGGATCGACCCATGTTTCCCAATCACTGCTGATATTTTCTCCAAAAATATGCCAGTGTTTGTGTTCCATGAAGTTAGAGATAATTCGTGATGAATGATACCAGTATTCTTTGTTATAAATTTCAACAATGCTGGTTCCTGAATTGCAAAAAATTTGATTGTACATACCTGCTCCATGAGAACCAAGAACAATCTCGGCTTCTGAAAAAAGAATAATCTGTTCAGCTAAAGTCATCTTTTCACAGTGTATAACCTCAAAGTCGTATTTTGTTAAAATCTGTAAGATTTCCGCTTCGTTAACTATCTTTCTCGAAGATTGAGAACGAGAAACATAAATTCGTCTAAAGGATAAACGGACACTTTCTGCATCTATAACTGAGGTGAGCAATTTATTTCGGATCGCTAGAAAGTGCATTTTGTTGGGTCTACCTGGGTTTTCTGCTGCACGACACAGGATCAGATTTTCAACGGTGATGCTCTCCTCCTGAATTTGTATTGTTTGATTTTCTTGAATGCCCAATAGCTTGAGAGAGTCAACAATATAAGGCGGTGAGCCATCAGGAATAATAAACTTTAAATTCTTTTTAGCATTGCTATCTAAAGATTCTATCAGAGCAAGTTTTGGCAAACAATCCATCAACCAGTGAGCAAAGTTTAGGCTGTGGCTCCAGTAAGATAGGAGCGATACATAAGTTCCTGAAAGTATCTTACTATCGTTAAACTTGTCTTTTATTTGTCTTGCTTTTAAATTGATATTTATTTTCTGCCCATCAAGAGACTGGCGAATGATTTCAAGGTCAGATGTAATCACTAATCCAGTCGGATTTACGACCAAAGCACGAGGAATAAAACATCTAAAAGTTTGACCAATTTTATAATTTGTGACGCAGTGAAGATGATAATATTCTTCTTCTCTACCAAATTTAGACCTTTCTTGAGGAGTGTATTGAAGAAGCTCCCCCCAGTGCTGAATAACATAGAGCAAGTCTTCTTCTATTGTGTTTGAAGGGTAATGAATCTGAATGTCTAGGGTAGAAATAACCTCGAAAGACCATCCATGCCTTTTTGCTAATTCTTCGAGATTGTTGTTAATACTAAGTTCTGATGTTTGTTCAGAGTGAGATAGGGGATCTGTCATAATTTTTTTACCTCTATATACTGGAAATGTAAAGTTATTAGTTAATTTTACTCATATTATGTCCGGTTGAATACCCTTAGTTAAAACTGACATGGAAACACGGGAAAGTTTTTTTCACGCTCAATTGAACAGACATACTAGCATTTTTTCAGCTATTTAATTATACATTTAATTAATTTCAAAATTGGACATAAGCACGCAATCTCAAATTTGATTAGGACGATCGCTCTATTTTTAACTCATACACATTCCATAGCCTCCAACTCAGACCAGAGAAACGTATATTTTTAACATCGTTGCGGATAGCAGAAAAGGAAAGTGGATTGACCAAGTGAATAAAAGGGAGATATTCCTGCGCCAGGATTTGCGCCTGCGCGTAGATTTCCCGACGTTTATCTTCATTCAACTCTTGACTACCTTGGATATAAAGGTTACTAATTTTATGCTCCCAATCCTGAATGATTCGCCCCTCTAAGGGAGTGCCATAAAAGGTGTTCTGATTGAAGGTATGAAGAGTACCATCAACTGACCAGACGTTGCGAGTACTATCAGGCTCGACGCTGCCCCCAACAAAGTATAGAATGTGTGCATCCCAATCAAGAGTGTGTAAGAGCTTGGTCATTAAAGTGTTGAAGGTGAGTAGCTGGAAATCGACGGTGATACCAATGTTTGCCAGATCTCTTTTGATCTGAACACCTATCTGTGTTCTAATGCTGTTATCGCTGCTAGTAATCAAGCTAAAGCGAACGAGGTTACCGTCAGCATCTTCTAGTTTACCCTGGCTATTGTATTTGAAGCCTCCTTGCCGCAGCAGTTGTCTTGCTCGAGCGGGGTCATAGTTGTAAACAGGCAACCCTTCTTTTGCAGAGATGTAATAGGGACTTTGCTTGTAGATTGGAGAGTCGTGGGGTGTACCCAACCCTTGAAAGATGTTGTTGATCGTGGTATTTCGATCGATAGCATAGGCGATCGCTTGGCGAAATTCCAGGGTATTAAACCAGCGAGACTTGATCGGATCTACTACTGGTTTCCCATTGCGGGTAGCCTGATTCAGATTAAATGTGATGAAATGCGTTACGGGTGCTGGTCCTCCGTTGTAAACGGTGAAATTTCCTCGTTTTTCTTCCCGCTTCATCAAAGCAAAAAAGTCAGGAGTAATGTTTACCATGTCTAATCCACCTGTCCGAAATTGGATCAAAGCGTTATCGGTCGATCCCACGATTGGGATCGCGATGCGTTCGATATAGGGTTGAGCCTTACCCTTAGCATCTTTGCGCCAATAGTAGGGATTGCGCTCCAGAATGATGCGCTCCCCAGGTTGAAAATTTAAAAGGCGATACGGACCGTTGGTGATAATTTCTCCTGGCGGGGTATCCGTTCCCCAAACTGATAAAAATTTCGGTTTGCCTTCTCGATTGGTAGTATTTACGGCATCTTCCAAGGCGTGTCTTGGTAAGAGATTAATGTCCCCGACATAGCGCAGTAGGGGAGCAAAGGGTTCTGGAGTAATGAATTCTACCTGATTGTCGCTGACTTTTCGCACTTGGGGGAATCGACCTTCCTGACCAATCCGCAAAATATCGCCTACACTGTTGGGAATATTTTCGTTGAAGTATATTTTATTGAAGCTGAAAACGACATCATCTGCCGTGAGTGGTTCTCCATCTGACCACCTTACATTTGGTCGCAGATTAAAGAGGATGTGTTGCCGATCTTCGGAAATCTCCCAGGACTCCGCAATCCCTGGTTCTAGTTCTCCAGTTTCGCCATTTTGGGTAATCATCCCTTCATAGAGCAACCCTAGTACCGCGTGTGGGTCAGGGCTGATGACTGGATTGAAGGTTTCTGGATCATTCCGTTCACTGGTGACAAGGCGCGGAATCTTGGTCACTTCGGTAGTGAACCAAGTAGAGTTGCAGCCCTGGATAGCAACCACCATTGCCATTATCCCAACAAGCAATCTTCGCCATCCGATCCATTGCCATTGTCGCCAGATTTTCTCCACTTGACTTAGATACATTGGAGTTGGGTAAGTCCTGTTCTAGTTGCGTAAATCTTACATTATTGCCAATAATTCAGCAATTGCCTGATGAGTTGGATTTAGCTCCAGGGCTTGTTTGAGAGCAATCCTGGAAGACTCTAGCTGATTTTGTTGAATTTTAGTTCCCAACTGAACTGCTGTTTGGTAATAAGCGATCGCTCGATCGAGCTTACCTATACGTAACAGCCCTTCACCGATTAAGCAGTGAGTTTCAGGCACAAACGGAGCCATCTGTAAGGCTATTTCAAGATATTTTAGCGCTCGCTCAACATTATTTTCCTGTAACAATACCCTTCCCAGACTTAAGTAAGAATCAAAAAGCTGTGCAGTTAATCCAACAACTCCCTGAAAAGGTTGTAATGATTTGTCTAAAAACATACTCGCTGAAGAAAAAAACTCTTGCAGCGCAGGTGGCAAAATTACCTGAGTTTTGGGGTTTTGCTTTTCCAGCACATCCTTCAGCTTGGTATAGGAATAACCTAGCTCTGCAAGCAAATCTTTTCCCAGGAATTCTAAGTAATTGTTAGCAAATTGCCAGATGATTGGGTTCTGTAAATGCTCTTGCCAGCGAGCGCTATTCTGATTCATTGGCTTGTTCTCCTGATAAATTAGAGATCGATCGCCAAATTGCCATTTTTCTGAGTATGACTGCCCATAGCTAATGATTTCTGCATCAAAAGGAACATTGAGAAAGTTGCAGACTCTTTGGATTTCCTGCTCAGGATTAACGAGCAAATTTTCATATCTCAAAACTACACTGTTGCTCTGTAAGTCAAGCATCCCTTGTGCAATAAGACTCGGTGATCTCAGCAAATCGCCCTGATAATACTGAATTCTCCACCAATAATCTTGAATAAAAGTACTAAAGATAGAACAAAGTATCGCTAAGGGATTCCTCAGCAACAGGATATATTTAGCTTGGGGAAAGGTTCTGTATAGCTCAGGAAGAATATAATAGTATCTTGGAGTCTTATCTAAGAAATGTGCCTTACCTGAAGTCCGAAGAAGCCCCTCATATAAATTCAAAGCCATTTGTTGTACTGCTTGAAAATAAGCATCTTCACGTTCTGGATGTAAACTCAAGAAGTTATCAAGTGCTCTCTTGCTATTCTGAACACTATATTCAGCTTGGTATCCATGCCCACGTAGTGCATACAGGGGATGTAACATAATCCAGGGTTCAGATACAGTATAAATTTCTCGATGAGTTCCTAAAATGCGCTGAGTCAGGGTGGAACCAGCACGGGGCTGGGAAATCAGGAATATTAAGTTACTTTGGGAAAAGGCAGTCATTGAACAAACCTTAAAGTTTTTCTAGTGAAGCAGGATAGGAAATAGAAGGAATAAGGAAAGAATCCAACTTTTGCATCAAACGGCCAGAGCAAATTTCCCATACCTGCACCGTCGGTAATTACTAACTCAATCTATAATCTGGTTCAACCTATTATAGGTAGATGAATCTCCCTTAATTGCCTTACTTGTTGTACCGTCTACACCAATCGGTAAATCACCTACAAGAGTTACTCGCTGAACACGACGTGGTTGGCGACCAAAATCATTGATTCCATAGTGCTGCGTTACTCGATTATCCCAAAAAGCAACATCACCCTCTTGCCAACGCCAACGCACAGTGTTTTCAAGACGAGTAATATAGGATTGAAGTAATTGCAAAATTTCCCTAGACTCATTCACAGACAAATCTTGAAACTGACGCACAAAAGCACCAAGGAGCAAACCTCGTTCGCCAGACTCTGGATGAATGCAAACAACTGGATGTAGGGTTTGATATTCAGTTGAAGTGAACACTTTTTCAAATTCTTGTCGTTTTTCAGATTTATTCACACTTGCAGCTGCATAGTCAGTGTAGGTATTGCTATGAACAGCCCAAAGTCGATCGGCTAAGATACGTAGTGGTGCAGGCAGATCTTGATAAGCTGTCACAGTATTAGCCCAAACTGTATCTCCCCCAACAGGAGGAATTTCAACCGCCCGTAAAATTGAAGCAAATGGAGGGCGATCAATAAATGTTAAATCGGTATGCCACTGATTAGTACGGTTTTCCATGCGTCCGTAGTCAAAATCGAAGATTTCTGGGTAGCCAGGGAGGGACGGTATAATCGGGTGTGCATTAGTGAGAACTCCAAATCGTCGAGCGAAAGCAATTTGATCGTTCGCATCAAGCTGCTGTTGCCGAAAGAAAATTACCTTGTGCTTGATTAATGCTTGGCGAATTTCACGAACTGTTTCATCGCTGAGAGTCTGCTTCAGAGACAGTCCGACAATTTCCGCCCCAATACGTCCAGCAAGGGGATAAATATCAAAGTTTTCATACCCTTCTGTTTCTAGCTGTGTAGTTGTTTTAGCTTGAGTTGTTTTGTTCATCAATAATGACTCCTATTTGAAGCTAATCCTTACGCCAATAAAGCTCTTCACAATATTGGATGTATTCGTTTCTTTGAATGTTGCCAAATGAAAAGTAGGCAATGTAACTGCGTAGTTCTTCGCAGGGCAAACTTGTAATATCTTTAATGTATAAAACTTCTTGGGACTCCCAATTCAAAATATTGGTTGAAAGCAAACCGTAAAATGCTTCTTCCCATGAATTAGCAGTTACATCAGACTGATGGTGGGTGATCTTTGTATTCATTGATGAACTACCGGGACTGGCGCTTGCCATAGCATGAATAATATCCATCGTATGAGTTCGATATAAATCATCTGCTTTCACCAAATTTGGATTAGTTTTATTGCGTAAACACCACTCCTTAATAATTAAGATAGAAAGTCGATCTGACAACATACCAATCGAATTGAGTCCCACCCCTAAATTAGTTTGCACTTTATACCAATCACACTGGGGACGATTTAGATTTTTGTAGTTAGCGATCATGCTTGCCTTCAAATTAGCCAGCTTAGCCGACAAATCTGGCAGCAACTTCTGTAAGGGGATGATATCAGATGGTAATCTGACAGCATCTAAAAACTGATAGCTTTCATCCGTTAGTTTTTGGAAATAGTCTACTAGTTGCTGTTTCATGTATAAGCTTTTATGGTAGGGTTCTTGATGACGTAAGCTGTTGGACAAGGATAATGTAGAGCTTGAATTTGAATGTTCTTCTCTTCAAAAAATCGATCGGCCCCCTGTGCTTCTGACCATTGATGGTAGGCATACTCGTCAAATACTACAATCCCACCAACAGATACTCGATCCCAAAATGCACTCAAGGCATTATAAGTCGGGTGTTGTAAGTCTAAATCCAGATATAAGCAAGATATCTTGAAGCCCGGTCTTTTCGCTACAAACTCTTGAGCAACTTGTGAAATATCACCTTTAATGAGATCATAGCTACTCTGGTCAAACCCAGCATTAGCAATTAGATCGTTAACAAATCTTTCTGCTCCTTCTTCATGCTTATAACCTCTCACCTCAAATAGACCTTTCATAGAAGCTTTGTCTTGTCCAGATAAAGAATTAAGTAAAGCTTCAGTGTCAAAATAGTCAAATCCTATCACTTTCTTCAAAGCGTTAGGGCATAGAATCTTTTTCAGCTTTAGCCAAGTTAACATACCACTTCCTCTATAAACTCCAGCCTCTACAATGTCACCTGGCACATTAATAATTTTTTCAAAAATCAAGGTTCTCGCAACTAGCTTTGCCAGTATCTTAATATCTTCACTAAAAATAAATTTTTCAAAAGCATCATAAATTTCACTTTGCTTTCTCGTCCTTGTCTCCAAAGTAATTGAGCCACCTAAGTCGGATTGCTGTTCAATCTGATTTTGAGCATTCTGATTTTGAGCATCATTCATGAAAGTTTTGCCTGATTTTTTAGCACAATAAATTGTAACATATTTGCCTGTATAGCTAGACTGAATGTTTTCTAATTTCATAGATTTTCAGAGATTTGGATTCTCTATCACTTTCAGGCAACCTAATCCCACATCTCTCAACAGATTTACAGCATAGCTTGTAACAAGACCTGAAGGTTTTTTGTCGTTGATACAAATTCGTTCTCCTATAGGTACACCAAAAATTGCAACGTTATGGCGAAGCCCATGACTATCTAACAAGGATAGCGTAGCTTCACACATTTCCTCTGTACGAGCGCTGAGTAAGATAATAAAATCTTCTTGAGAAATTTGTTTCCAAAATTCTTTTACTCCAGGCAGTAATAGCTCGCCATTCTGTTTATAACCGTTATGCTTAAGGATAACCCCATCAATGTCAATTAACCAAGTTTTTGGTAAGCAACTTAACACTAACTCCGTCATTTCACTGCCTTCTCCAACCAAAACAGTCCGTTGTAAAAACTAGCTATAATTGAATCATAGTCATCTTTTACATATCCTGATAGCGATAGCCAAATAAGAGCGTGCAATATCCGAATAACAGAGATCTTAGTAGAAAATCTTTCTATAAACATCGACTCTAAGTCTTCCCAACCGTTGCTTCCTATACTAATATCAATATACTGATCGGTAATCTTGAGTTGAAATTGACGACGATTAAACGAATCATAATTACCCATCACTGAATAGTATAGTTTTGCCCAGTCATACATGGGATCGCCATAGAGCAAACTTGATCCAAAGTAACCCCTTGGATCAATTAGCCAAACTTTGCTTTGCTCATCTACAAGCATATTAGAAAATGTCGTATCACCATGGATGATCATAAATTCATCAACTTGAATTTCAGCAACCAATTGAGAAATCAAGCCTTCATATCGACGATGAAAAGGATTACGACACAGACAACCATTAATCTGAACTGTCGGTTGGTCAAAACAAGGAATTAGTTGGGCAACGCTATTGACGCGACTATAAGTTTTCTCAAGATATATCTCTGTTAAAATTTTCCTATCACTGGGCTTCTGATCGCAACTATGAAGCGAATTTAAGGTTTGGAAAATATCATTTAAAATCTTTACTTTTTGCTGAAAATTAACCTCTAAATTAAAAGGATGCACTCCCTTAATTCGAGAGATGGTCATCGGGTTGTCAGAAATCAAAGTAGGCACGCGATTAAAACCAAATGAGTGAACAGCACGATACCAAGTAAGTTCTCTTTCAATTAATGTCTCAAACTCCTTCAATCGGGCTTTTTTAATCACTCGATCTTCTACAATTTCGACAGAATTAAAAAAACGACTTACGAGACTGTTTTGTTGGTAATTAGCAATATTATCTAGAGTTCCTAACTCATAGGTGTTATCAAGAAAAGTTTCGCTAAACTGTATAGATTGTTGAGCGAGCCAATGGACACACTCCCCTGATGCTGGAATATTTTTGAGAACTACTTTATTGCAAAAGACAAAGAAGCCTGCAACTCCCCTTTCTGTTGAAGCTTCTTCTAAAAAATTTCTATAATAATCATAAGACCAGCGACATTTAAAGGAGCGGCTGAGTCCGATCCAGTTCTTACCATCGATTTGACAATTGGGAACCTCTTCAAATAGTAAGTCACACCAGACTAATAAGAATGGAGTATCATCGGGAATGTAAGTTAAGGCTTGATCAATTCCTGATAGTGTTCCTTTAGTTTTTGCTCGAACTAACTGCACGGGAACCTTAGGTGGAAAAACTCGTATATATTCTTCTAGAACTTCATAGAGATAATCTCCTATAATAAGAAATTGTGCTGCGGGAAAACGATCAAATAAATGATATATAAGTGGTTGACCTGCAACCGAAAGTAAACACTTGGGTTTATTCCAAGTGTAGTGTTTCAATCGAGATCCTTTTCCACCTGCCTGAGCAATGACCCAAGAAATTTTCCGTAGTTCCACAAGTTATGCTCCATGACTCAACATAATATATTAAAATAAGGTGTACTATATTGTCTAGACAGTTTTAATCAAACTTTAAAATAGAATCTTCTCTTAGTTCACTTGTAACTGCTCACTGCAACGCAGTTGCGGTGAGCAGTTACGCTAAACCATCGGTTGACAGTGCTGATAGAACGATCGCAAATCTCTGCCATCTGCGAGTAATTGACATCCCATAGCGTAGAATCTGCCAATGACAATCCCCAAATCTGTGGGTCTTCCGTACTACATTGGGTCATCTTACCGCATTGCCAATCTCATTTCCCCAAAAAAAATCGCTCTCAATGTGGGCTATTGCACTTCCATACTTGAAATTGAAGCTAGTTGATTTACGTGAATAATCCCAATCGGCATCTTTTCTTTTACAACAAAAACATTAGGAACTCTTTTTTCCTTGAAAAAAATGATTAGTTCTGATACGGTCATTTCAGGCGAAATAGATAGGGGTGAGGGTGTCATATGTTCGCTCACAGGTTCTTCCAAGGAGACTTGAGCTTCTAAACTTCGACGAAGATCTCCATCTGTGAAAATCCCAACATACTGATTTCGGTGATTGACGATACCAACACATCCTAAGCTTTTGGTGTTCATTTCAATAATAGCTTCTTTGATAGATGCGCCTAAGCCAATCAGAGGTATTCGATTTTTAGTATACATAAAATTCTTTACCGGAATAAGTAGTGCGCCTAAGTTACCGCCTGGATGAAATTGCTTAAAATTATCCGCAGAAAAACCACGTAAGGCCATAACAGTTACAACTAACGCATCACCTAAGACTAGTTGGCAAGTCGTTGACGTGGTAGGGGCTAAACCGTTAGGACAAGCTTCAGGAAGATCAGGGATTTGCAAAATAATATCGGCAAAATGGGCTAGGGAACTGATGGGATTCTTGGTGACTAAAATAATTGATATTCTTTGCCGTGAAGCATATTGCATGATGTCTAGTAATTCAGTTGTTTGACCCGAAGCAGACAGAGCAAGAAGTATATCTCTGCTATCTAATAAACCCAAATCTCCATGACTGGCTTCAGTTGGATGAACGAAAATTGCTGGCATTCCTGTAGATGTAAATGAAGCCGCAATCTTCTGACCAATATTCCCACTTTTTCCAATTCCAGAAACAACTAATTTCCCTTTACAGTCTCGAATCATCAGCACAGCTCTTAACCAAGACTCGTCAATTGTTTCACAGAGTTTTGACACTGCGCTAATCTCTTTTTCAATCACGCTTTTAAGTTGTTCTATGATAGATTCATGAGTTAACATTTTTAAATTAAATATAATATAACCTAAAAATTGACTTGAATGAGTTCGAGCGAAAACTTTTAAAGACTAAACACTAAACTTTATTTACTTTCTATAAAGCCTCCTTAATTGCTCCTTCTGTCTCCTTCAAAAATCATCTTATTCCAACTTTTATGGATTGCGAATTGCGCCATATTTTCGAGAGAGCTTAACAACTCTTCCTGATATTTATAAGCGTATTCTACTCGATCGACATATTTGGTTTTTACAGGAGCCCAGTTCGTTAAAGTTTGTTTATCTCCAGTTAAGTAAGCTACATTCTTAAAGGTGGCAACTTCTACTCCACAGTAGTCTAAATGGCTCTTCAGATGTCTTTCATGGTTTAAGTTATTCTCATCAAGATTATTATAAATATATTCTAATGCTTTGAAATTGAGCATAAATTCAAGCAAACTCAAATAATCATAAACATTTTGGGTGCTACAAACTGCATGGCGATCGTTGTAGCCATTATAATTTTCTCCAGTAGGTATCCAAATCAAGTTTGAATCCAACAAATTTAATGGAGGATGCTCTACCATCCAGAAAAGATCTGTTCTTGTAATTACAAATCTCTGATATTCAGATCCAATATTTTTGAAACGTAGTCTGTCAAGTAGTTTCCAATAATTAAAATTCAAATGGAATCCAGAGCCTCTACGCCCTTTTATTCCACCTAACCAATTCCCTTCAATATCGAAATATTTATGCCATTCAGTTCGTTTTTCTGGAGTTAGTTGATTGAAAAAACCATGCAAAAAATCCTGGTAGCCATCTCCGGCTTCCTCATAAATACAGATATCAACTATATTGCAACTTCTAAACTTGTTTATCGTAGTTTCATCTTCTGAAGTCATCCGAGACACACAGAACATTAAATCAGCATTCAAAGGCTGAATTACCTTTTCGATCAAATTTTGGTAGGTTAAATCAACTGCTCGCAAAGTACCAATCATACAAACAACTGAACGTTGTTCTGCGACTGTTATATTATTTGCCAATGTAACATCATCCATCATCATTCCTCAATCAGCCATTGTGTTAATTGCCTTACTATTGTTTGAGCTTTATCTGTTCATGCAGCACTCTTTTGAATTCAGACATATCTACTTCAAAATCAGCATTCTCATCAAACTGATCGTGGACAATAAAGTAATGCTCTTGTCCAAGACCTTTGAATTGGGTGAAGAAAAACGGCGTTGGAAAACTTTCTGGATACAGAACAAGTATCTTGATTTTTCCCGAAAAGAGAGTTGTTGCCAAACCTGCGCCGTGCGGCGCGACAATGATTTCAGCTTTAGTAAAGAGTTCTACCTGTTCCCGAAATGACATTTTCTCCAGAACAACTGGCTTAAATCCATAGTTGGCGAGGTATTGGATAATCTGATCCTCGTTGATAATTCTGCGATGTTTTGCATGGGCACGGGAAATATAGATTCGCTCAGTGAGGTTTTTGATAGGAGTTAGATCATATTTCTTGAATACACAACTCCTAATGTATTCATAATACTGAGATGGTAAAAACCCATTCTCACAACGACTGACATAAGAGGGCATGACGAGACGATCGACTTTGACCCAAGAACCTTTTGGAACATAAATCGTTTTGAAATTATCTGGTAAGACACAATCTAGCAGTTCTCTGAAGGAATCAGGTAAAGATCCAGGTACAATAACCGTTAATTTTTGATCTGGTCTCGCGAGCATAGCCGAATATATTCTGGGTACGCAGTCATATAAAAAGTGCCAAAAGTTCTCTGCTGAAAGTGAAAAAATATAGACTGCTGTAATAGGTAGATGTTTTGCCCATAAAAGCTTTAGACGATCAAAGTATCCTAACCTCCATCTTGCTATCGTGACGCGATATTGCATCCCGGAATCAACTATCGCCCTAAAATCTTTGGTACAAATAGTTCCCAGACCAATATGTACATAAGCTGGAACAATATCACATACAAATATTTCGGTTCTCTCAAAGTAATCAGTTTTGTAATAGAGACAGATATTTAGAAAATCTCGGTCAATCTGATTAACTCCAAACTCGACTCTTTCAGGGGGAAACAAGACCTGATAGTTTTCAACATTATCGCCTAACGTTTCTTTTGGGTGAACGGTTTGCCTGAGTCGCAATAGCCGCAGTATAGGAATAGAATCTAAAAGGGTAAAGATGAAATGATTCTTAGACTCCTCATGACGTGATGAAGGGTCAGTTTTATGAGAAATTAAACTGGTTTTCATCGCTTTTAATTGTCTTTGCCTCACTTGAGTCAGCAAAGCAAGGTTGCGTCGATAGTTGCGTTTTTGACCTTCAGCTTGAGTTTTCATCCTTATTCAATCATTTATGAACAAATTAATTTTTGGGCAAGTAGAACATTGTTCAGCATAGTAGTTTTTGATTTCAGCGAATTCATCGCTTTGAAACTTAATCTCTGGAAGTAGATGGGCTTAATCCTAATTTTTAAATCATTACTTAGGCTGGATCGATCTCTGATGAGTCTTACCTCTCTTTCTTTACCATCCTTAACTGAATTGGGGTTAAGATAGTGTTACGGCGTTGAGGGTTGATCGGTCGGGGATTCGCCAATTCTAATTGATAGCGAGACACAACTGTTGCTAAAGCAAGCTTCAGTTGATAAAGGGCTATTTCTCCTCCGATACAACTCCGCATTCCACCACCAAAGGGCAGAAATTCATAGGGGGAAAAGCGATTTTCCAGAAAACGTTCGGGTTTAAACACTTTTGGTTCTGGGTAGATATCTTCGCGCTGATGAATGATATAAGTTCCCACAGTGATTAACATTCCAGGATCAACCTGATGACCGTTGATTTCAGTTGTTGACTTCACCAGCCTGGGAATCATAAACATGGTAACAGGATACATCCGCAGTGTCTCATGGCAAACTGCACTCAGATAGGGAAGCCGAAAAACATTGAGCGGATCGGGAGAATCTCCTAAACTACCTAGTTCCTCCAATAGTTTGGCTTGAATCTCAGAGTCGCGGTAAACTCTATACCAAGACCAAGCTATGGAAGCGGCTGTTGATTCATTTCCTGTAAACAGCAGCGATAAAACTTGACCCAATAATTCTTCATCCGTCAGGAAGTTTCCCTGTTCATCAGTGGCTGACATTAACAAAGTTAGAAGATCTTTTCTTTCTCGGTTGGGATGAGCGCGACGTTCCGCAATTTCACTATAAATCAACTCTTTCATTTGCTGACGTTGGTTGAGAAAATTCCCCCAAGGGCTAGCTGGACCTAAATCTTTTTGAAGAAACCGGAAAAATAAAGGAATTCCAGCAATATTGGAGGCAAATAGACTCACCATCGCAATCATTAGTTGTTTAATCTGCTGATAGCGTTCTTGTTGATAGGAACCAAACAAGAGCTTAATCATCACTTGCATGGATATATCTTGCGTCACCTCCAATACCGAAAAGGATTTATGGGTTGGCAATGTCTGCATTACATTGTTAACCAAGTCGCAAATTAATTGACCATAGGATTGAATCTGTTTACCATGTAGCATGGGAATTAACAGTTTCCGCATCTGTTGGTGACGCATCCCTTCAAGTGTAAAAAAAGAACTGTCTCCAAAGATGGCTCTTAATTCACTATTAAATGAAGTAGTGGTAAAATGCCCATGGCGATTTTCAATAATTTGTTGAGCAGCTTCCGGTGTATAAAACACCATCAAAGGACTGCCAAAATCTATCCCTTTTGCCCAAAAAGCATCGGGATAGGTTTGGTACGCACTCTCCCAATAACTGACTGGATTGGTAATATATTGAATTCTCTGTAACCAGATGGGAATTTTTAATCCTTCAACCTGTTTCATAAGTCAATTTTAACGATTCAATGAAGGTTTTACGGGGGAATAAACTGAGCGGCGATCGTTAATATTTTTAAAAGCAGGAATGTTTTGAGGTTTAGATGTATCGCCTTTCATCAATCAGAAAACATTCCCAAAATTAGTTAAACTTTCAAACAACCAAAGACTATTTGGTGGCGACAATAATACCACTTGGTGCCCAAAAATTGCAATAAATTCGCTTCATTTGGGTGAATCCTGCATCCCTCAAGCATTGTTCATGGTCACTCCAGGAATAAATCATGCCACCTTCGTGAGGAATTGAGACAAAGTAGGATGAATCAAGGGCAGCCATCAGCGGTCCATCTTCTTCATCGGATGTCATCATGTTAAAAATCACGAGGGAACCTCCGGGTTTGAGGGCTTCATAAGCTCGACGGAGCAATGTAGTATTCTTGTCTAAAGACCAGATGACTAATACATGAATAAACAGAAAACAATCTTGATTCTGCGGGAACTCATCAACAAATATGTCCGCTCCCATCACCTGAATTCGGTCTGTTAATTGATGTCGATCGATATTACTTTGAGCAATTTTACAACTGTCAGGAATATCCATCAGAGTAATCTTTACATTGGGAAAAGCTTTAGCTAAAGCAATGGAGTTTGTTGCATCTCCGCCTCCCACATCCACAACACGATCAAACTTAGAAAAATCAACTTTCTCAAACAATAAAGGGTTAACTAATTTTGACCAAGACCCCATAAAGTTATAGAATACTTTGTCAAGTCCGGGATTTTCGTGCAAGCGATTATACAAATCAGATCCTTGACCTGGAAATTGTCGCAAGCCCACATTTTTATTCTGGCGTAAAGATTCTACATAATCGATAGATCCCCGATAAACAATCTTGGCTTCAAAGAGAACAACATCGTAGAATTCTTTCCAAGTGTTTTCCAGAAACAGCATTTGAATCACCAAACTATTGCGATATTTATCGTCAACTTTTTGAATGAGTTTCAACGCCGTTAGTCCCAGCAATAAAGCTTTAGTCGGATAGTCTGCGAGTTGTAAATGTTGACTAATTTCAGCTTGGGAAATATCCGGGTGTTTCCAGAGAAGTTCAAATACGCCAAGTTCACATCCAGCATAAAGATTTTGAAACGCGGAGTGACCATACAAAAGCAGCACCAGGTCATCCATCTTTAAGGTATCTTTATTGCTATTGATCAACCTTAACATGGTTAAGTCCCTGTCAGCCTTACCGTTTGTTTGTGAACTCGCAATACCGTCTGGGGAGGCAGACAATTCTTCAAAGTTTGCGACCATTAATTTCTCCTTAATTTCTAACTATATATGAAATTTGATCGATTAGGGTATCGGCTCAGTTTTAACCGCATACTTGCTCGATATAGACAAATATATACCCATTAAAACTATACAACAAAATATCCCGTTTAAAACATTTAATTTTTCGCTCAAAATTGTCCAAGCCAAAAGAGAGCTAATCACTGGATCGAGGATCATGGTAACAGCGACAACTCCCGATGATAAATAGTTAAGGGAATAGGTAATTAGTCCATGGCCAATAACTTGACAAACCAGTGCTAAAGAAATAACAGCTAACCATCCTTGCCATGACAATGGAAAAAAATGAGCGCCTGTAATGCTCAGGACAATTATTGTTACCAAAGACCCAATTGCACAACACCAAAACATTATAATCTGAGTTGAAAACTGGGTAAGTAGCTGCTCCATAATCAGCAACTCTAAAGCCGAGAAAATTGCAGATATTACAGATAATATATCGCCTTGTAGTTTATTAATGGAGTCCGAGAAGTCGTTAAATCCGATGAGGATAGCGCCCATAATCGCAATTGTCATGCCAATTAAAAATTTGCTGTCATAGCGATTCTTGAATAAAATCCACCCTCCCAGAGCGGTCAAGAGTGGGCGCAAACCATGCAAAATAGTTACAGAACTAGCAACACTGGTTTGAGACAGTGACCAAGCCCATAGAAGTTGAATGGCTGCAAAAAAACTGCCCATTAATACCAGCATCCCTAGTATTTTAGGGGTGTAAAGATTTTGTGGCTGAGAGGGTGGGTCGTTAGATAAATTTTGGCGAATAGCCCCTATTCCATTCCAAATCCCAAAGACAATACTGGCAATCCAAAAGCGATTAAATATTGTTGCAGTGGGACTAATTTCGCCCATGCTAAATTTAATAAAAATGGGAGCAAAACCAATAGCAAAGATCGCCATTAAGAGGAATGCGACCGGAAGAAAAATAGTCCTTTTATCCGATAACGGATTGAAACTTTCGAGTTGGTTTTCCATACAGATAGCAGTGAGTTGGTCAAGACTAAACCGGTTTTGCAAGCTCTAGGATAGGTCATCCCAAATCTTGAAACGGGGAACTTATTCGGAATCAAATATGCCCGTAGTATTCCCGGTGAACAACAACAGAATAGGCATAATCTAATAAGGTTCCCCAACTAAAAACTGGAAGATTAATCGCTTGTTGAATAGCGCGGGCAAAGGGTTGGGTTCCCGAACATTCCAAAAGTAAAGCTCCCATCTGAGGATAACGTTGATAAAAATCAACCGCAACTTCAGTCAATTCCTTTTCAATTTTCTCATAGTTAGCACATCGTAATAGCGGGTCGGGTGACATATAGAGGTTTATGATTTCAGGACAGCGACGCGACTCTAGCATTCCCTCAATAACATAATTGCTATTAATCTGAATTCCAACGGCTTCTAAATGGGCAGGGGTTAAAGCATCTTTTGAGAAGACAAGAATTCCAACAACTTGATTGTTACGAATCAACTGTTGAGCTAAAGGAACTTGAAGTAAGCTAGACATAAAGACAGGAACATTAACATAGTCGGCGATTTCTTTTTGGAAGTAAGCAAAATAACCACATTCTCCCGCAATCGCACGACATCCAATTTTCTCAAGTTTCTTGGCCGCTTTTTGAATCGGTTCCAGATCCGAAGATTTATCTGCTTTGAACAGTAATTCTTTTCCATCTAAGCCTTCAGCAATTTCATATTGGATGGGAAAAGGATAAGCGCTGGCATTGCGTGTATCGCCGGGAAATCCTGGATACAGTTCGTCTAGAATAATAATCCCTACACCCATTCCATAACAATGGCGATGCTGGGAGGTTTGGATGTCGTTAATCCTGAAATTTCTCTGTTGATATATCATTTGATTTGATCGACTCCTCTCCATCTCCCTTTCATGTACTGAGCCAGCCAATAAGATTCGGTTTCTGACAAAGGTTCGCGAATCGCTTGGTTGGGGGGGGTGGGATGATTGGGCATAAATCCTCCTCTGGGTTTACCTGCTTCTACAGATCCCCACATCGTTCTGAAAGCATGCGTGTCCGGCAATTCTCGACTATTAAACGGAGAGTACCAAAGCCGTAGAAGTAACCGATCGTATTCCCCTGACTCAATTTTCCACGAAGAGCGAGCATGGTAAATAACGTGGTTGTTGGTAAGCAACCAGTCGCCTGGTTCTAACCTCAGCATCATCCCCACTTTCAGTCCGATTTCCTCTAAAAGATCCAAACCTTGCTTCTGCTTCTCCGTGAGTCGTGGCGCTCCAGCCACCAATTGACTCAAACGAACATAAGCGCTGGAATATTGGGTCGTGAATTTTCCTTTGTGAATACACCACAAGGGGTAGCTTGTCCAACTATTTTCTCCCTCAAAAAAGAAGGGAATATCCTTGAATAGCTCTTGGGCGATTTCGGGATGGGATTGAAGCATTTCGTTGTAGATTGTAATCGCACTAGCCAAGCGATTTTCCCCACCCACTCTTGCTTGCCTAACGCATAATAAGCTATTGACATCACAACGATCGCAATGAAACTTAAAAGCATCATTGGACTGTTTCCCCTCCTGAGACGAATCTGCTGCTTCGGCTCTAATGTAGGTAATAAATTGTCTTTTCTCTCGGATGGGAGCATCAAAGTCTGAATTTGATTCTCTTACTGGACTACCCATCTGCTTGCACAGTGTCAGGTAAACCTCTGCTAGTTCTTCTTCTGAATATTTATGGACAGGAATCCCTTTTAACAGAACAGCTCCTCTACCATTTTCCAGTTCTTCTGAAACCGCTTCCAGGGTCTTTCTGAGTTGATTAAACTTGATAGCTTGAGGGCCAGAGCTTTTCAGAGTGTGAATACCTGCTTCAATTTCTGCGACTTCTTCTGGGGTGAACCTATAATTCCAGTATGGGGAACTTATTAGATCATTACCTTTCCAGGCTGCTGGGAGATTGAGTAACTTCATGCAATTTTCCTTGATTGTATTGATATTAATTTTGGCGTTTGTGAATTAAAGTATGGAATGATGCGGAATCATATCCAGAATCAGGAATGCCCTATTTTTAATAGTATTTTCATGTGACTCCTTCATTTTGTTTGCTCCAGTCCTACCCATCTTACTTTCAAGTACCGATCCAACCAATAAGATTCGGTTTCCGACAAAGGTTCGTTAATCGCTTGGTCTGGGGGAAGCTTATGATTGGGCAAAAACCCTCCTCTGGGTTTGCCTGCTTCTACAGATCCCCACATCTTTCTGAAAGTGGGCGTTTCCGGTAATTCTCGACTATTAAGCGGAGAGAAACAAACTCTTAGAAGTAACCGATCGTATT
The DNA here is from genome assembly GCF_041929235.1 of Microseira sp. BLCC-F43. NCBI lineage: Bacteria > Bacillati > Cyanobacteriota > Cyanophyceae > Aerosakkonematales > Aerosakkonemataceae > Microseira > Microseira sp. BLCC-F43. The sequence continues at coordinate 28,985 of NZ_JBHFNP010000343.1, read as the reverse complement.
CCCCTGACTCAATTTTCCATGAAGAGCGGGCATGATAAACAACGTGATTATTAACCATTAGCCAGTCTCCTGGATCTAACCTCAGCGTTACTCCCACTTGGCTCCCAATTGCTTGTAGTAAATCCAGACCTTGTTTGTGCTTCTCAGTAAGTCGTGGCGCTCCTGGGACCAATTGACTCAAACGCGGATAGGTACTCGAGAGTTGGGTGGTAAACTTTCCGTTGTGAATATACCATATTGGATAACTGATCCAACCCTTTTCTCCCTCAAAAAGCCACGGCATACCTTGAAATAACTCTTCGGCAATTTCAGGATGGGATTGAAGCATTTCGTTATAGATCGTAATCGCACTAGCCAAACGATTTTCTCCACCCACTCTTGCTTGTCTAACACAAAGTAAACTCAGCACGTCATAACGATCGGTGTGAAGTTTGTAAGCATCATTAGACTGCTTACCGTCCTGAGACGAATCCGCCTCTGCTCTGATGTAGGTGACAAATTGGGTTTTTTCCCTGGAGGTAGAATCAAAGTCTGAGCTTGATTGTCTAATTGGAATACCCATTTTTTTACACAGTGTCAAATAAACCTCTGCCAGCTTTTCTTCTGAGTATTTATTGACAGGAATACCTTTTAATAGAACGGCTCCTCTACCATTTTCGAGTTCTTCTGAAACGGATAACAAAGTTTTTTCTAATTGATGAAAATTGTTTTTTTTATTGCTAGAGGTTTTGAGATTGTGAATCGCTGCTTCAATTTCTGCTAGCTCTTTGGGAGTGAGTTGGTAATTCCAGTATTGGGAATTGAGTAGCTCATTACTTTTCCATGCTGCTGGGAGATTGAGTAACTCCATTGTGTTCTCCTTGACCTTTAGGGAGTTGGGTTGGGATAGCGGGCGTGAACTTTATCTATTTCTGCCAAAATTTCCGGGTCTAATTTTATGTCTACACAGCTTAGGTTTTCTTTAAGCTGTTCTATTTTTGATGCCGCAATAATGGTACTTGTAACAAACCAGCGCGATCGCACAAACGCCAATGCTAATTGTACTGGAGTCAAACCATATTTATGAGCTATTTCTACATAAGCTTTAACAGCTTCATGAAAATAAGGTTTCTGATAACGCTTGTCAAATCCTGGAAACAAATCAACTCTAGAACCGGCTGGAGTTTGGCAGAGATATTTACCTGACAGATACCCAAAAGCGAGAGTGCTATAGGCGATTAACCCAACTTTGTGAAAATGACAGGTTTCTGCCAAATGAATTTGAAACACTCGATTGGTTAAATTAAAAGCATTCTGAATTGAGCCAATTTTCGGCAATCCTAACTGTTGTGCGAGATGGCAAAATTCACACACTCCCCAAGGGGTTTCATTGCTGACACCCAAATAGCGAATTTTCCCCGCTTTAACTAAATCTACAAAAGCTTCTAATTGCTCTAAAATGGGTACCGTTTCTCTCTCATAACTAGGATCGTAATCGGCAGCCCCAAACAAAGGAACATACCGATCTGGCCAGTGGATTTGGTAGAGGTCAATATAGTCCGTTTGTAGACGCTGGAGACTACCCTCCACAGCCTCCTGGACGTTCTTCCGGTCAATTCGACTTTTGCCGTCGCGAATCCAAGTCAATGGTAAGGTTCTATCCCCCGATGGTCCCGATACCTTGGTGGCAATAATCAACTGATCTCGTCGCTGTTTGCTCAACCATTTACCGATGTATTCCTCGGTTTTGCCTTTAGTTTCTGCACGGGTAGGGGCTGGATACATTTCTGCGGTATCAATGAAATTGATTCCTTGGGAAACCGCATAATCGAGTTGTTCTTCCGCCTCTTCCAAAGTATTTTGCTGACCATAATTCATGGTTCCCAGACAAATTTCAGAAACCAACAATTCGCTATCACCGAGTTTTTTGTATTGCATTATATTTACTACCCCAGCTAGCTTTACTCAATCAATACAGCTCCTAAATACCGACAACCTTCTGCCATGTTATCGGTTGATCGACCACACCAAATGTTTGCTCATTTGGGTCAAGGGATGCTGGGTTGACGTGAGTTCCAAAGAGGCGATCAAAAATCGTGAAATAGCTGCCCAGGTTCTTCGCTCCAATTTGGGTATGATGTAGGCTGTGAGAGCGAGGTGTGACAAAAATCCACTCTAACATTCCCATCCAAGAACGCCATTTTATATTAGAATGTGTCCAATTCTCATGAAGAGCGCCAAACAGCCCAACATAAAACATTACTTCTGGCGGAATTGAGAGGAGTGGATAGGCAATAAATCCGATTTGAAACAGAAATCGACTGGTAAAACTGGTTCTTTGAGCGGCAAGCCACCATAATTGTTGAATGGAATGATGCCATAGATGAGTTTGCCATAGATATTTGTTATGGTGCATCCACCAATGGGCAACATAATACCAAAAATCTTTGAGCAAATAAGCGAGAATTAACCGCAGCCATAGGGGCCAAGAAAGCACTCCCAACCCGCCCAAGAATTCCCTGACTGATGGAGGAATTAAAAGCTTAATAAGATCGGCATAGGCATAGGCAATAATGATGGTAAAGAAAATTGAGATGAGGGCTGCCCCAAAGTCTTTCAGAAATACCTCTGCATATTTTATATCCCGTAGAGGAGCGGGTTTTTCCAAAAGTATCCAGACCAGACCCCCCGTAATAAACGTGGCTAACCATCCGATCATAATTTGTGTAATCATCTTTTCTCTCTAGCTCAGTAAATTTATTAACTCCTGCTCAATACAGCTATACCCCAACAATCTTTCGCCACGTCACAACGGCGTTATCTCCCGATGCAAATTGTACTTGCTCAGGGGGCACTTTTTCCGCAGCAACATAAGTGCCAAAAATGCGATCGAAGATTGTAAATAAAGCCCCTAAATTTTTGGTGTATGAGCCAGTTTGGGTATGGTGGACAGCATGAAACCGAGGAGTGACATAAAACCACTCAATGATTCCCATCCAAGAACGCCATTTAACATTGAGATGAATCCAGTTATCGTGAATAATGTAATGAATTCCCACAAAAATCATCATTTCAGGTGGAATCCCCAACAAAGGAAAGCTGAGGAATCCAACTTTAAAAAGCAGTACATCTGTCAAGCTTTCCCGTTGCGCGGCTAACCACCAAAGTTGATCGATTGAATGATGCCAATTATGAGTTAACCACAACGTATTATTAACGTGTTTGAGCCAATGAGTTACATAAAAACTGAAGTCTTTCAAAAAATAGGCAATCAATAATCGCACCCACAAAGGCAGAGATAATAGGCCGGTCCAACCCATAAAGTCCATCAGGGATGGAGAAATCGTCAGTTTGACCAGTGCCACAAAAAAATAGGCGAGAATAATGCTATAAACGGCCGAGATCATTGCCGCAACAAATTCCCTGGGAAATCGAGAGCGATATTCAACTGACTGTAGCGGATCTTGAAGTTCCCAGAGCCAAAAGAGCATTCCCGATAGAAACAGCACCAACAATCCGATAAAAGTTTGAGCAATCATACTGCACATTACTTGAGTGATAAATAAGATGATTTGAATGGTTCAGATTCTGCCAAAAACGGGTAATCGATGTAGCCACGTTCATCTCCACCTGTAAACGTTGGGCGATGATAGGGATTGAGTGGGGCATTTAAGGCAAAACGCCTTGGTAAGTCAGGATTGGCAATAAATAGCCGCCCGTATGATACTAGATCGGCGTCACCGTTAACAATGACAGCTTCTCCCGTTTCGCGGGTATAACCTCCGGCTGTGATTAAAGTTCCTCCGTATAAAGGGCGAAAATGGTGAACTCCAAGCTGCACCTTTTTTTCCGTGAAGTCATCGTGACTTCCTTTAATCCGGGGTTCTACAATATGGAGATAAGCCAATTTAAAGCGATCGAGCTGAGTCACCACATAGTTAAATAAAGCTTCTGGGTTAGAGTCATACATATCCTGAAAAGTGCTACTGGGAGACAGGCGCACTCCCACACGCTCAGAACCCCAGACCTCGATCGCAGCGGCGGTGACTTCTATCAGCAAACGAGCGCGATTTTCAATGGAACCTCCGTAGGCATCAGTCCGTTTATTGCAATTATCTTGAAGAAACTGATCGAGCAAATAACCGCTCGCACCGTGAATCTCCACTCCATCTGCCCCTGCCCTTAACGCATTCTCCGCCGCTTGACGATATTGGGCAATAATTCCGGGAATCTCTGTTGTTAAGAGCGATCGAGGCACGACAAAGGGAACTTCTTCCCCGGTAGCTGTTAAGGCTTTTTCTTCTCTGGGGGCGATCGCACTGGGAGCAACAGGCAATTCCCCATGAGGTTGCAACGACGGGTGAGAACATCGTCCACCGTGCCACAGTTGCAAAAAGATTCGTCCGCCCCGATCGTGTACCGCTTGGGTAACAAGCTGCCAACCTGCGATTTGCTCTGGGCTGTAAATTCCTGGAGTTTGCGGTAGACTTGTGCCTTGGGGAGAAATTTGAGTGGCTTCACTAATAATCAATCCGGCAGAAGCCCGTTGAGCATAATATCGGGCATTGAGAGAGGTGGGAGCCTGATTGGGATCGGCTCGCCTTCTAGTTAACGGAGCCATCACGATCCGATTTGGTAGTTCCAGATTTCCCAGTTTTAAGGGCTGGAGTAACTTTAAAGGACTCATCTCACACCTCAACTCACCCTGAAAGAATCAAAAACCTTGTTGGACTGGAGCTGTTTAACGAAGATATGCTCCGCTCCCAAAACCTCTGTAGCAATTGCCAAGCTTGTTTGAGCCTCTCGATCTGGGAAATAGAGGTTAGCTCCTGCATCGATCAGAATTTCAGCACATTCAGTATCGCCACGCCGAAGCGCATCCTGTAGGGGAGTCGTGTGTCTGGGGGTAGCGGTAACAGCATCAACAAATGCGCCAGCTTCAACCAGGAGTCGCACCACTTCCCCACTACCACCTTGACAAGCTTGATGTAACACTGAAGTCCCCCGGCGACTATCCAGCATAAATAAGTCTGCACCAGCATTTAACAATATTTTCACTATCGCTGCATTGGCTTGACTCGCCGCTATCATCAATACCGTTAAGCCGCTACTCGCTTCTCTCGTATTAACATTTGCACCAATGTCTAGAAGAGATTGCACGACATTGATTTGATTCTCTTTTACAGCTTGAATTAACTGTGCATCTAAGTCAGCTTTAAAAGCCGCAACCTCTGTATTCGGATCGAAATAAAAGCTCCATGAAGCAATTTTGCCATCCTCATCTAATACGATGAATTGGGCATCCTCAATTTCAAAAATTTGTTGGGTACGTTTGCAAATTTCCTGAGTATGAGAAATGATGCAGGCTTTGTTCCCCTCAACAATGAACTCAAGCAAATCGTAGTTTAACAGTTCAGTGGTTTGCGATCTGATTTCAAATGCTTCAACTACAGCCTGACGCCCGACTTTTTTACCGAGATAAGGAATCGCTTTGTTGTATTCATTTTGCGCAGCATAGAAAACCACTGTTTCTGAAAGACCATTGATAACTTCCTCTACATCATTTTTTGCCCAACTCTCAAACCACAGCCTTAAAATTTCTGTTGCTTTTTCACTGTCCATGTTAGCTACTTGATTAAATTCATCGATTTCAGTATTGCTTCATGGTTTTTGTCAACTTCGGCAGCAAAGCGATCGAAAAACTCAAACTCCTGAAATTGCTCATAACCCGTTTTATACCCCGCATCCCGCAAGTTTTGCCGGTTATCTAGGTTCTCAAGGTATTCGAGTTGCTCTGGTGCCAAAGAAAGATTTAATTGGCGATAAACTAACTCCACAGAATCTTTAATGTTTTGAGTGAGGCGATTAAACGAGAAACACAATTTCTGTTCCTGGGGTAAGCCCTCAAAAAATTTAATCGTTTGGCTGGCGGCTTCTGCTCGCACAGTTCGCTGCATCGGCACCCAGTCTGGAATATTGGTCACATCTACCCCGGACTTGCAGTAAGCTGACTGGCAGATCAGAGTAATATACGAGTTCATAAACTTTTGTGATTCTCGTGTAATCGTCACAAATAGAGCATCAGGATAAAGAGGTTTCATCATTTCCAATCGCTGAAGACACTCATTATCTTTGGAGACATAAATTAGATTACCACCTCGTAGATAAAGAACCTTCTGAATCACTTTATAGTGCGCCCGTAGCATCCTCTCCTGAGTTTTGCGGTTCAGCTGACCAAAGTTATTCAGATTATTCAATAATTTGGGATAAGGAAAGCGGTTAATCACGTAGAACTGATGAAGAAAGCATTCTTCAAACAAAAACCCATCATCTTCGTAATCATTGAGATAGCTATAATGCATTTTCTCAGCCAGTTCAGCTTGGTTGCTGCTTCCCCAATAGTTGACTTGGCTCATCCGCTCCAAAAAACCTGTAGCTCGAAAGAGTTTTTGCAGCAGAATAGATGGGTAGCGCCACTCTAGTAACCGAATGGAGAAAAATGTTTTCTCATCAGAAGCCAGAGTCCGGTGCAAAAATGTTGTGGCACTGCGGGGCTGGGCAACAATGAAAACAGGTGTGCGTAGAATCTGGTTTCGGTACTGTGGAAATAACAGTTCGTCAAGACACCAACACAGTGCAATGAACGGAAGTTGTAGCGTGTAGTTGAGCAAATAGAAAAATTGTTTTCGTCGAGCTTTAAATCCGACAGAGGGTTCTGGATCGAAAAGAATATGTTGCCAGATACTGAAATAGGCAGGCCAATGAGGGAAAGGGGTTAGAAATACGGCTGCTATGAGGAGCCCAAACACTATCATCAGAGCCAGGGAGATGAAAACCAACATATCTGAATCTCAATAGTTTAAGTAATTGCTTAAGGCGATCTTATCGACTAACTTCAACTGAATCAGTTTAACTGAAATAGTCTTCTAGGGAGCCTTCGCGCACGGTATCCAGTGTGAAACAATGGAACCCACCCCCAAAAATTCTTCGGTGTCGATGTTGCACGGTAATTGGGGTAAATCCATGCTTTTCTAGGGTTTTAATTAGTTCTGGAAACAAGGAGTTGACGATGATTTTATCTTCATCAATCGACAAAACATTTAAGTCAATGTACTTGCTGGTTAAGATTAAATCATCATCTTCGTATTCAGGGAAAATATTTTCAGTTGGCTCGGGCGGATAAATAATATCCCATTTTTGTAGCGGTTCGGGTAATCGAGCGAGAAACTGAGGATTGCGTAATAAAAGAGTACCGGGTTTTAAGGGTAATATAATACTATCTATATGATTATCAGCGAACTGATAAAGCATATGAAAGTTAAATTTTCCTTCAAAATGACGCTGCAACCACTCGTATGCTAAGTAATGGTTTTTGGTTGCCACGTTAATGAGAATGTCTTTACCAAAGCGGATGCACTGGGCTGCATCAAACATCATTTCGTAGCCGATATCAAATTCTGATTCCTTTTGAGGATAAACCTCCTGCATTGCAGGTACATTTTGACCTGAAATATAAGATGTATCAAACGATTTATCCGTCATAATGGGCTTGGGCATAGTTGTCCATTTTGCCCCCTGTTGAAAATATTCGTAAAAAATCGGTTTTAATAAATCATTTTCAAAATACCTAGCTCTGACTTGAGGTGGCGTTTCCAAAATTTCATTGCCAAGAATGATAGCTTGATCGCGAATATTTAATGCGGGAATACAGTCGGCTTTCCAATAAGGTGTTTCAAATTTTATGGCTTTACTCAAGGTAATGGGTCTATGCACCTTAACGCCTAATTGCTTTAAAGTGTTCACCAGTTCCTCAACATCTTCATTCAACTCTTCCAAGTATTTTCTTTTTAGAGTATGGGTTCCAGAGCTTTGAGAATCCAGAGTATTGTTCCGGCTATTACTCCCATAGTAAGGATAACCAAACGTTGAATAGGCAACATCGTGGAAAAATACTTTAAAAGACAACTCTAAATCTTGAGTATTATAGTTGATTGGCGAACCAACAACTACTTCTTTGAGAGTAGACCATTCATTAAAGCTGTTGAGCATATTTCTAATCCATTCTAAACATGATTAGCGTGAATCTCCGAACATAAAAACATGGGTCTATACGCAAACTAGCCCCTTTCATTTTCAGTTGCTGTCGGATTCAGCTCTATAAAATCGCCGTTTTTGTGGTAGACGATGAAAGGTTTTGTCCCCAGCGGGCATTAGTCTTATACGGATTATTACATCAAAGGAATCATATCAATGTAGCTCGACAAAAATCAACAAGAGTGTGTTAATTTTTGTGTACGGATTCAGGTCAAAAGGGAACACTCTTGCGCCCGTGACTTTCACCTAGTGACGGGAGTACACTAGCGATCTGCACGGGCGCAAGAGTGTCCAGACGCTCTGATTTTTAGACGCTCTATTTCTTGCTGTAGCGCTGTTATGACTTTTTGTTGTTGAAATATTAATGCTACCAGTTGCTTTACTGGCAACCTCGATAATACATACCGCGATCGCACAGGTTAAGTACAATTCGCCAGGGTAAAGCAAGTAAATTGCCGTACTGAAGCCAACCTACTTCTTTTTGGATAAAAGCACGTCGTGTCCCTCGATCTTTTGTGTAAGCAGAGTTGCTAGGTGCTAAACCATTACCATTTGCTCCTAATGTTGAATACTTGAGATCGTCCAGTCTCCAATTAATCGGAGTGTTATAAGCATCACCAAGATTTAGCCAAAGAAGTCCCGTAGGTTTAAGAACCCGCATAACTTCCAGCAGTATCTCAGTTAGATTTTTAACATAATCCCGTGGATCTTTTTCCAAGCCAATTCCTTCATCACCTCTTTGTCCCCAATATGGAGGACTGGTGATAGCAATATCAACAAAATTTTCTGGCATCTGCCTTAAACCCTCTAGGCAGTCCATGTGATGTATCCGATTTAACTCAAACTGTCTAGCCATGCTTTCCCAATCAAGATCGGCGATTCTCTTCGAGACGCGAACGTACTACCGCTTACCAGCAACAACTTCACCAACTCCCAACCGTTTAAACATTGCTTCCCTTGCCTGCATTGCTAGCGTATCATCCAGGGGTTCTAAAGAGATTGGCGTTTGATATTTTTCTGCTAATGCTGTTTGAATTAACCAATCAGCCACAAAGGGATTTTTAGGCAAAAGTGGGCCGTGGGAATAAGTTGCTATAGCATTACGATAAAATGCCCCTTCTGTTCCATCTTCGCCGTTATTTCCATAACCGCTGATCGTTTTTCCTAGCGGTTCTACTTTACCTAAATAAGTTCTACCGCCATGATTTTCAAAGCCAATGATTACCGCCGGTTTGCCTAACATTGCTTGTAAATCTTTGGCTAAACGCGAAGCCGTCACTTCAAAAACTACATTGCCAATGCAGCGACGCGCATCTGGTCCCGGATGTTTGCTGACAAAATCTAATAATCCCAAACCTTCTATTTTTTGACCTAATGCCGGTTCGTAATAATGTCCCAACAATTGCGGTGCGCCGCAGGTAAAAACCCCTGGAGTTCCTGCTTCTATTTTCTGGCGCAGTGCTTCTGCTTTCGCTCCTTTTAAATCTCGCATGACTATTTCTTGCTGTCTGTCTTGCGCGCCGCCACCGACTAAGATATCCACTTTATGAATATCCTCGATAGTTGATTGTAAGTCCAGGGGTAATACTTGTACTTGAATTCCCCGCCATTTGGCGCGTTGCTGCAAGCAGATGGCATTGCCGCGATCGCCGTAGGTACTCATCAGGGTAGGATATAACCAGCCAATTGTTAGTTCAGTCATAGGAATTGCAGATTTTAGATTGAAGAATTGCAGATTGATTTGAATGTTGTGTAGGGGCGGGTTTTACCAACCATCTATGCCAATAATCGACAATTATTATAAACCCGCCCCTCGCGAGTTGTTCGCCAATTACCAATTACCAATTCATAAAATCTTTCTACCTGTTAGCAATCCTCGCACTTCTAACATGGCTGAATAGGTGGGGAGAATGTGCAGGGTTTCGCCTGCGGGAGTGCATTCTAAGGCGGTTGTAATGGCTTCCTGCAAGTCTTCTTTGATAATTAGGTTAAATTTTTCATTTTCGTCGGTTTGGCTGTAGCGCAGGCGTAGAGCCATGTCGTAGACGCGATCGCCACTCACGATAATCGTTCCTCCCGACGCTACTAATTTTTCCGTATCTACGTCCCAAATCCACGATACATCTGTGCCATCGGGGGTGCGATCGTTGAGTACTACTAAACTTGTCGATGCTTTTCCGGCAAGTTTTATTTGATTCACGGCGCGGATGGTTTCGTTCATGCCTACGGGATTTTTTGATAATAAAATTCTGACGTGTTTTCCGGCGACTTCTAATTCTTCTGCGCGTCCAAATGCGGCTTGGAAGTTTTTAATTGTATCGAGGATTGTACTTTCATCAATCCCGATTTCTTGGGCGGCTAATACGGCTGCGAGGGTGTTGTATTTATTGTAAAGTCCGATGAGAATTTGAGGCCATTGGGTGCTATTAATCGATACTTTACTCTTGCTAAACCCGCAACTGGGACAGTGAAAATCGCCCAAATGGGAGAGATAAACGCCTTGATAATCTAACGAATGACCGCATCGGGGACAGTAAATTGAGTCAACGGCGTGGGGAATTTCGTCTAGATATTGGTCGGGTTCGCTTAAACCAAAGTATAAGATTCGTTGGGGTAAATGCTGACCCAGGTGGGAAAGCGTGGGGTCATCGGCGTTGATGATGATAGCGGTGTCTGGGGAAAGGGGTGCGATCGCGTCCATCCACCGTTGACTAATTGTATCGACTTCCCCGTAACGATCCAACTGGTCGCGAAACAAATTCAAACACAAAATATACTTTGGCTGGATTTGCGGCAGCACTTTCGGCAGGATATTTTCATCGATTTCCAGAATCGCGTAATCGGCGTTCAGTTTACCCGCCAAATTGGTATTTTCCAGCAACGCCGCAATTAACCCATTGACTAAATTCGCACCCGTGGCGTTGTGTACGACCCGCCAACCTTTGCGTTCCAGCATCGTGCGTAATAGCAGCGATGTAGTGGTTTTCCCATTCGTCCCGGCAATTAAAATTGTGCCGTACTTTACCTGACGCGCCAGCAGGGACAAAATTTTTGGTTGAATGCGACGCGCAATTGCTCCCGGTAAAACGCTCGCAGCACCCAGGCGCAGCAAGCGTACTAGGGATGTAATGGTACGTGCAGCTGTTACTGCAAGGCTTAATCGTAGTTTGTCTACCAGTTGAATCGCCACGCTGAAGTCCTTTGAGAATGGGCAAGAGGGCAAGGTTGCTTCACTTTGATACTATACAACTAAAAATTGGACTTCTGGCAAGAATAGCAGCAGATGGGCAGAATGCTCATCCCACAACTGATATTTTTCTAGTCAGGTCAGCAGATGGGCAGAATGCTCATCCCACAACTGATATTTTTCTAGTCAGGTCAGCAGATGGGCAGAATGCTCATCCCACAACTGATATTTTTCTAGTCAGGTAGGTGTCCCGCCTGCCCAAGAATATAAAATAATGCCGCCTACAGAAGTGGCGGCATTATCTCTGTTGCAGATATCTGTGAAAACAATAATCTTACCAGAGCGCTCTGATGGGACGGCGCGGTAGAGGTTCCACTTCTGTTGTCTGTTCCACCGGCTCAATTCTAACGGGTGCGGGTTGCACAGGTGCCCGTCTGACAGGTGCTGGTCTTTCTTGCGGGGGTGGTAACACGATGCGCCTGGGTGTGCGTTCGATCTGAGTTGTCGTTTCCTCAATCCGCGTCACTCTGGCGACTGTAACTGCTTCTACTGGGGGAGCGAGGGAAACTATTCTACGCCCGTCTACCATTCTGACGAGAATTTTCATACCGGGGACTAAACCGAGTCGTCCCTGTTCCAATCGAGTTAAGCCGATTTCTTTGGTGTCGCCGTTGGGTAGTTCCAGGGTTACGATGTTGCCAACGATACTTCTGATTGTTCCGGTGTAAGAGTTGGAGTTGGATGCTACAGCTACTCGATTGTCTTGGAGGCGATCGCTCATTTCAGTGGCGATCGCTGGACTTGATGCTATCGCTCCTAACGCCACCACGAGAGCCGTCCCCGTCAATATTTTCACATTTTGAAGACGCATTTTAACCTCACTTTGAGATCGTTTGCCGACTATACCTAGCTCTTGCTTCGCAAAGCTTTTTCTCTTGCCTTTGTTTCTCCCAAATTCTAACTCTCACCTTTTTGGCGCTAACTCCACCTATAGGCATGAGTTGTTTGGATTATCACAGGTTTGCAAGCTCTGCTGTATAGTCGCTGACAAAACAAGTCTGTTTTTCAGACTCAGCTACAATATAGCTGTTTCTACTGAGGAAAGTTTAGGTAAAAATACTACAATAGGAACGAGTTTCAATACGGAACCGATAAAAATTATCAATATGTCAATCTATCCGTAATGGTGCGAGGAAAATCGATAGCTGGAAACATGAAACTTCTTGGTTTGAGTGTAATAATTTTAACAATGTCAGTAGCGGGGCTGCCTGCTGTTGCTGCTGCTGTGACTGAAGCTATTGAACTAAAACCGCACATGGAAGCGCCTCCTGTTGGACAACCCCCAGTAGCGCCTAATACAGAGCAATCCGCTCCGGTCAATCCCGCTGTTGAGATTGGTTTAGTCATAAAATTGAGAGAGCGGCGGGTTTATGTATATCGAGGCGATCGCGTGGAAACCAGTTACCCGATTGCCATTGGCAAAGCAGGTTGGGAAACTCCCACCGGCACGTTTAAAATTTTGCACATGGAACGCGATCCCTATTGGGAGCATCCTTTGAATGGACAGGTTATCCCTCCAGGGCCGAATAATCCATTAGGCAGGAGATGGATTGCGTTTTGGACTGACGGCAAAAATTTTATTGGATTTCACGGTACCCCCAATGAGCGCCTGATCGGACAAGCAGTTTCCCACGGTTGCATCCGAATGCGAAATCGAGATGTCGAGGCGTTATACGAGCAAGTAACCGTAGGGACACCTGTGATCGTACAGCGATGAGTTATATCGCTTCCGTTTACATATTACTTCTGATAGTAGCCTACTCCTTTATTCACAAATTGCAAGGAGAAGGCATTTTTGTAGTTCACGTTAGGTTTGAAAACTCCTACACTAACCATGCTGTCAAAGAATGATTTCCATCGTTCCTCACTCATAGCTCCTATACCTTTTTTTTCCGCTTCAGGATAAAAGATGATTCCACTTTCTTTTAGCTGTTGAATACTGTAATCAAGTTCCTCATCCGTCATTTCCAGATTATATTTTTTAATCAGCTGATTCCCTGGTTGCGGATTTTCCAAGTAGCTATACCAACCTTTGATTGAAGCATCAACAAATCGCTGCACCAAATCAGGATTTTTTTCTACGAGTTCTTGTCGTGTCTCAATCGTACCTGCGTAGGTTTGATAGCCATAATCTGCTAATAAAAATACCAGGGGTTTAAACCCTCCCCGTTTTTCAATCACGAAAGGTTCAGATGTGATGTAACCTTGCTGTGCTGAATTTTTGTCAATTAAAAAGGGGCCAGGATTAGAGCTATAAGGACGTTTTTGCTCGTCAGTAAAACCGTATTTAGCTTTGAGCAGCGGCCAATAGGTAATATTAGCACTAGCAGAGACATAAATTGGTTTGCCTTTGAGGTCGGCAAGGGTTTTAGTCGCTGGGTTGGGATGGGCAATGATACATTGGGGGTCTTTCTGGTAGATTGCTGCGACTGTGATTTTCGGAATACCTTCTGCTACGGCGTTCACTGCGTCAATAGAATTACCCATGAAAAAATCTACCACACCCCCCATCAATAATTGACTCCCACTGGCAACTTGAGGGCTACCCATTTTGATAGTGACATCTAAACCATAGTCTTTATAAATACCTGTAGCAAGAGCCTGATAGAATCCGCCTTGTGATGGTTCTGCAATCCAATCTGTCCCTAATGTCACTTTATTCATCTGAGAACTGCTAGTTGATGGTTGCTTGTTGTTCCCACAAGCAGTCATGACGCTGCTACCAATCCAGATAGAACCGTATTGAATAAAACGGCGGCGACTCAGGCGATGAATTGCTGTTGATGAGGGTGATGGCGGATTCATAACAAAATCTAGTGCAATTTTTGGCTGGCTTATTGCGCTGACTAAATCGTCAAAAAACAACTATTTCTGACACTCAATCAAACTCATACTTGGATTCTCCAGTAAATCTTTCCATAACTCCTCGCCAAACTTTTGTATTCCTTCAGGGGAAACCATTGGTTTGTCCCAGTTAATTTCTTTAAATCCTACCTCCCGGAATGCCCATTCATAGTTTTCTTTACTGAGTTAATAGTCGTCTATGCTGATTTTCTCACCTTTAATATCGAAAACGTATACGGAAATAGGCGATCCTTCCTCAAGCGAGGAGTTAGTGCTTTTAGTACATCCATATTTTGTCACTCTTTCATAAGACTCTAGGGTCTGTTCCAGATTATTATTCAGGCATACGAAGCGACCGTTCGGTTTTAAATTCTCATATATTGTCTGGCACATTTCCCGCAGTTCTTCTTTCGTTTTGGCGTGATTTAGCGAAAAAGCTGCCCCCACTAAATCGAAACTACCTATTTTCCCCAACTCGCGCATATCTCCGACAATATATTCTATTCCCAGAGGTCTTCTTGCTTCTTCTTCTTTTGCCAATTCAATCATTTTTGAGGAAATATCTACGCCCACAACTCGCGCTGCACCTTCTTGTTTGAAAATTCTGCTGAATATGCCTTCTCCACAACCTACATCCAGGATTGATTTCCCTGTTATGTTGCCCAGTTTACTCAAGTATGTATATTTTTCTACATACACATATGCTACATTTTCTCGAATTTGCTTGTACTGTTCTGCTATTGGATCGTAGACTGCCATACTTGGTCTCAGTTACAGGTTCTTGTTGATTTTAAACACTATTATACTGCAAAAATCCCATGAATTTGGAGGATGATGCCATTGATATTTTTAATCATCAATTCATCAGGGAGCGCTTTGGGCGAGGGGTCACTTTGAAGATCGGGAATGCTGTCTGTTGTATTTTAGAATAATTTATTTCTGGGACTTCCCTAAACTCCACATAGTAAGTCCTCCTCCAAACTGCGTGCAGCAATTGCACCCTGAGCTACCGCAGTTGCGACGGAAGGAACTATGGTATTTGCCACATCTCCTGCAGCGTAAATGTGGGAAATTGATGTACGAAGATATTGATCTGTCGCGATATATCCTGCTTGAGTCAGTTTAATAGAACCAACTCCTCCCTCTTCAAAGAGTCGAATGATATCCTCTACATTCGGTGTATAGCCCATCCTAAAACATAGATGTTTGTTTGCGTAAGTCCTGTCGCATAAATTTGGAGGCTGATATGATGGAATATCAATCCTCAGGGCGAGCGCTACTTTCATGCCAGTGACGCAGGAGGAAATTAGACAGCAACATCAACACGGAAAAGATAATCACTCCCACAAAGGTTGTCATCAGCAAGGCAGCAAACATGCGAGGAATTTGCAGCTTGTAACCAGACATCAATATCTGATAAGCAAGTCCCGATCTGGCGCCACCCGTTCCCGCGACAAATTCTGCCACCACGGCGCCAATCAGGGCTAATCCGCCGGTAATTCTCACCCCTCCCAAAAAGTAAGGCATGGCAGAGGGTAGGCGTAAATACCATAAAGTTTGCCAGCGAGAGGCGTGATAAAGTCGAAACAGATCGCTCAAATTGCGATCGACACTATTTAATCCGAGGGTGGTATTAGAAATAATCGGAAACAGCGCCACAATCCAAGCACACAGCACCAGCGCTCCAAAGGTGTTATCTCTCAACCATATGATAATTAATGGCGCGATCGCCACAATCGGTGTAGTTTGTAAAATCACCGCATAGGGGAACAGACTTTTCTCAATCCATTTACTCTGAGCCATCAAAACCGCAATCAATACGCCTGAAACAACGGCGAGAATAAATGCCACAACTGTAATTTTTAGCGTAATCAACAGCGCCGGAAATAACTCGCCCCAATCGCGGATTAACGTTTGGAAAACTAGCAGCGGTCCAGGCAGCAGGTAAGGGGGTAAGTTTGTAACCCGAACGAATATATCCCAACTAACGAGTACCAAAATACCCACAACAACGGGTGCAATAATCTCAAAGACTCTCTCATCTTTGATTAACTCGATCCATTTTTCTCTGGCAGTTTTAGGCATGATTATTTAGAACCGATTACTCATTTCCACGCTGTATTCGGTGCCTTCTACTCCTGCTGTCAGGGAGCGAACGATAGTTTGACAGTAATTGGCATACAAGGACGACAGCCGAAATTCCTCGGTTCTGGGATAACCAGCAGCGATGGCGACATCTGCGATCGCGCGTCCTGGACGACTTGCCATCACAATCACCCGCTCAGACAAATAGACAGCCTCATAAATATTGTGCGTCACGAAAATGACCGTCCACCGTTTTTCCTGCCACAGGTCTAGCAAATCGCGGTTGAGCTTGCTGCGGGTCATTTCGTCCAGCGCCCCAAATGGTTCATCCATCAGCAACACATCTGGTTTCGTCACCAATGACCGGGCGATGGACACCCGCATTTTCATCCCTCCTGATAGCTGTCGCGGATAGGCGCGCTCAAATCCTTTCAGTCCAACCAAGGCAATTGCCTCTTCAACTGCAATCTCAGCCTCCTGCTGAGATATTTTCATTAACTTTAATGGCAACCGAATATTCTCTGTCACGGTTGCCCAAGGCATGAGTGCTGCCTCTTGAAAAACGAACGCCCGATTGGGCAAGCCTGACTGACTGGGATTTTTTGCCCAGTGTATTTTACCATAACTTGGAGTGCTGAGTCCGGCAATCATCCGCAGCACTGTACTTTTGCCACACCCTGATGGCCCCACAATGCTGACAAACTGAGACTGGTTAATCGCAAGGCTCATATTTTCCAAAGCCACAAGACCATTGGGGTAAACCTTGCCGATGTTGTTCAGTGCAATCGCCAAAGAGGTAGCCATAATTGAATCGAGTTGTCCTCAGCGCTATTGACGTAATTTAATTATTGATAGATTTGGGTACCGATACAGAACTTACGCCAGGGCGTTGCCAGAAACCCGGTTTCGACCTCGATTTCTGGTTCCCTTTCCCAAGGATTTTGCGGAGCGCCCTTTGTTTCTTTGCGTAAGTCCTGGGATACTTTGTTCCCTAACAAATACATAAGTTAAACCACCAAATGTTGGTTTAACCAAAGCCGATCGAGCAATGCACGTAGGAAAATCCCACGCGCACCATTTAGCTCCCGGTTCATAAATTGCCCCTCGCTGGATTTGATAACTTTTGCCCCGCCTAAGTTTTGGCCGATTTCGCCGTGCCAGCTTTCAGTTTTGGCTCTGTAAGTCGTCAACTACCCCACCGTGAAGACGGTGGCGCTTGTCCCTAGCCGAGAGCTTCGGCTGAAACAATAGGCGGATTGACTGCCGCCCTGAGTTTAAGAAAGTCTCCACGAATATTGATCGCAGCATTATAATCCGCATGGCACTCATACCCGCACTTCTTACACCGAAATTCAGCCTGAGACGGGCGATTTCCTCGCTCGATATGTCCACATTGGCTGCATTTCTGCGAGGTATAGCGCGGGTCAACAAATCCCACATTTACACCTCTGGCTTCAGCTTTGTAGGTAACAAATGCTTGGAACTGAGCAAAGCTCCATCCATGCAATCGTCGTCTTTGAGCCTTCCTCGTCTTGGCTCGACCGCGAATGTTCGTGAGATCTTCAAAAACCAATGTTGCACCGGACTGAACAGACCGAACCAATCGCTTACTCAGCACATGGTCACAGTCTTTTCTGAAACGTTTCTGGCGACCAGACAGCTTTTTCAAGTGTCGTTTGGCGCTTTTCGTGCCAATAGAATTGCAGTCTTCGACGCAACTCAAATGTTCGATCTTCTATCTCCTTCCAATGGTCAGAACCATATTTACTTCCCTTGCTATCAACAGCCGGGGAAGCGATACCCAAATCCACGCCGACAACCTCATCCGTTGCCATTGTTTCAGGAGTTTCAATCTCCATCACGATGTGCAGCCACCATCGTCCTCTTCGGTCTTTGAGCAAGTCTGCACTGGTGTTCTTCCAGTTCAGATATTGCCGATAGTATTGAGCGATTTCAAAAGGCAGTTTCACCCGTCGATTGATGCTGAGAATCGATACCTCGCATCGGTCAAACCAAACCGTGTAAGACCGGGCATCGTACCGAATTGGACAACATTTCGAGGTTGGGCAACTGACTGTTTTGCCCTTCTTCTTCAGGCTTCTCGCCGATTTCAAAGCTTCCGTTGCTTTGACACGAGCAGCACAGACTAACTGAGACGCCAAGCCAGTCACAGCGCGATGGTCGTAGTAAGTTGCTTTGTGCAGTTCTACGCCATTTGCCAAGTCGTGTTCCCATCCATGCTTGCATACGGCATTAAACGACCAAGTGTATTGCTCAATCGTTTGAGACAGAGCCTTAGCCGTTTCGATGTCGGGTTGAAGCTGGATGCGAATCGTTCTTTGCATACGGATATACTACCATCATATAGAACCGGAGTTATCTGTAAATTGCCAAGATTGTGTGTTGATTTCGGCGGCATCGAGCCGCCGAAATCAACGCTCCTATCCCTCCCCGCCGTGTAGACGGACGGGGTATCTCGGAGGTTTAGATGAAAGTTCTGATTCCCGGATCTAGTGCCACGACGCGACCTTGGTTATCGGTCTTGCGTTGTGGCACATCTTGCGGCACTGTCAAAATTTCCTCGCTGTATGCGATAGTGCAGAAAAACCTCCTGTTCAATTTTTTCCACACTTAATAACTCTAGACGCGGCAGCGTTTGAGATAGAAATCCTTCCCCATCAACTGGAGTAGGTGCTGTTGCACCTCCAAAAATAAACGGACAAACAGTTAACCAAAACTCATCAATTAGGTCTGCTGCCAATAATGATGCAACCAGCGTGCCCCCGCCCATTACGTTGAGGTACTTTATATTCAGGCTGGCTAATTGCTGAAACGCTCGTACCCAATCAATCTTTCCGGTTTCTGTTTCTGCTAACAAGATGCGATCGAATTCTGAACGCCCTTGCCAGTTTTTAGCACCGACGCTAGTTGCGATCAGCCATCGCTCTACAGGCTGCTGAAAGAATTTTAATTGGGGATTAATAGCACCGCTACCAGAGCCAATAATTTGTATCGGTTGCGGTGCCATTCCCTGATTTTGCCGTTGTTCGAGCAGGATCGGATCGAATACTCTTTCTGCCGTTCCATCTGCGCGAAGGGTTCCCCCACCAAACAAAAGAGCATCTGCTTTAGCAACCTGCATCTCCAGATGTCTTTTATCCGCAGCCGATCCGAAACCAGCAGCAGACCGGACTACATCGGAAATTTTTCCATCCGCACTCATGGCTAAGACCACCGTTGTATATGGGCGGTCAGGCTTTAAAGGTATACCTTTATTCGTGCTATCCTGTAATTCCAACGGCATTACTTTGTCGGTGTGCTATTCCTGAACCAAATTTTCCACAGACTCTACTAGCTCAGCCTGGATATCAAAGTCGTGGATAGACTCCATACTCTCGGAAAAAACTCGAATAGAGCTTTGCTGAAAGTCATCTTTGATCGCCTCGCCTACTTTAACGGCAACTTCCCTGACAACATCTTCAATGAATTGAGGTTTTTTGTGCGATCGATAAACCATCAGCAACTCGTATTCTCTCGGCAGCGTGTTTTGTACTCTGACGAGCGCCTGATCGATTGCTTCCAATAAACGCTTAATGGGAATGGTCTTACCAACAGGCAAATTCAGCACCTCAATCGTGGTTCTACACCGTTGAGAATGAGTGATGAATGGTTAAAATACGCTGTCTTGAACGAAGTTCCCTGCTACTTTTAAGGTATGCTTAAAGGTGCTTTGCACGCAAGGGCACGCAGTAATATTTGCAACAGTTATTCCGGCGCTTTGGCTGTAACTACTTCCTTGTTTCGTGTGAATGGTTGTTGATAACCCTAAATGTTCCAGGGAAACTTTGTCCTTTTCTTCTTTCCATCCTTTGACATTTTCTAGATAAGGAAACTTAGTTTCAACCTTAACTTGAGAGCTGCCTTGATACTCATATTTAGTTAGCATATCAGCCACATTCAGCCCATATTGTTGCAAGCTTTCATAGGTATTTTGTGTTGATTTCGCTATGATATCGCCAATTCTGGACATGTGAATTCCGCGCTTGAAGTAGGGAACTTCTGTGCTGGCTTCTAACGAACAGAAAACCTGAAAAACTTGCTCGGAACCAAACGGATCTAAAAGTTTCACGGGTATATTTTCTCGGCGAACCCCAGCATAATTGATGTTGAACCCATATTTTGGTTCCTGCTCTGGTATATCATCGCCGCAGCGATCCATATCTTCGATTACCTCAGCTGCTGACACACCAAACACCTCCGAAAAATCCGGTAGGTTTCTTTCGTATCGCGGTAATTCAAACTGTTGCATGGCTTGTCTTCTATTGTGTAAGCACCTTTTGCCATTCGCCAAGGATCGCACATTTCTATCTACTGGCTTGGCTCAGCGAGCGCTACAGTAGGATTCAGGTGCTATCGCCAGAGCGAGATCACAAATTTTAAAATATTAAATATTACAACAAACACAAAACATTTGTCAAGCGCTTTTCATCCAAAAAATCTATACTACTAAAAAGTGGGAATAATAGGAAAAATAAGTCGCTATGGTTAATTCTTTTAAACCTTTGCCGATTTCCCTTAAATTGAGATTGCAGGGATGATTTTTTTGTTGTATAACTTATTGATACTTTTGAGCGGGCGTCCGTTAATCAGTAGCGGGACAAATCCTTTCTGAGTTGAAGTCAATCGCTGCTATCCCTGCCCCTGACGAATGGGGGGACTCTGGTTGCTGATAAATCACCTCGATTGCATAACAATCCCATTGCGGCACTACCCTCACCTGTCTCACCAGGGAACCACTGACACATTTTTTGATTGAGGGCCGTTTTAGATCGAGCATGACTGGTATAAACTAATAGGTTACCTCCTTTATTTTTGTGCTTGTACTTTGGTAAAGATGGCCTGCCCGTAAATGATTGGGGATGTTTTTTATATTCATTTATTGCCGCAAAAAAAGATTTCCAGCCGGTTTAGTACCATTAAAATCTGCTGGCTTACTTTGGCTGGTAATGCTTTGTAAGTGGCATGGTATTTGAGTAGGTTATAGATTGAAGGGTAGTTCAAATACCCCCAGCCATAAATAAAGTTTTGCCGGATAATGTAGTTAGCTGCATTATACAGGTTCTTGGAGGCAAAGCACAATGCATTTAGCCGTTCAAAAAACTTACGCTCGCGTTCGATGATGTGCCTTTGCCAAGCAACAATTGCAGCAATTAGTTTGTTTAGATGGTTTGACTCAAGTCGCCAATCGCCGCCGTTTTGACGAATATCTTGACAAAGAGTGTAGTTTATGATGAGAAAACAACAGCCGCTGTAGTTGATTGTCTGGGATGTGAATTGGGCAAAAGCAGAAGGACGCGATCGCTACATAGTTCAGCAATTAACCGATGACTGTTTGTCAAGCGACAAGGTTTGCGGTAGAATACCAGGGCTTACGCCAAGAAACCCGGTTTCTGCGAAAAATCGTTGGTTTGGCAACCAGAGATATGCCGACCGCACGCTGGGCGAACGACAATCAAAACCGGCTTTCTGGCAACGCCGTGGCGTAAGTCCTGAATACGCAAGCCTTGTCGGTTCTGGCGAGGATCAGCCGCCAGAGGTAACGGGGAAAGTCTGGTGCAAGTCCGACACTGTCCCGCAACTGTAAATCGATTTTGGATTGGGTAATGGGTAATCGGTAATGGGTAATCGCGTTCCCAGACTCTGTCGTGGTCACGAGGAAAAAACAATTACCAATTAGCAATTAGCAATTAGCAATTACCAATTACCAAAATCGAGTAAGTCAGGATGCCCGCCGACGTTGGATAAATAAATCTGCGAGGTACAGATCGTGTCAAAAATAGAAGTTTCGCGTCAGCAGTCCCAGGTAGGATTTTTGGTATGTATAGGACTTTTGAGTGCAGCTGGGCCTGCGATCGCTCACCACGCCCTTGATGGTAAAATACCCAGCAATTTCTTTGAAGGTTTTGTTTCCGGATTAGCCCACCCAATTATCGGTTTAGACCATTTTGCTTTTATTGTTGCCATTGGATTGCTGGCAGTTGGATTGTCGCGAGGCGCTTTAATTCCAGCAGGATTTATCTTGACAGCACTGGTAGGCACGGGAATTCACTTGCTGAAATTAGACTTACCAGGAGCTGAGATGATTATTGCGGGTTCTGCGATCGCTTTTGGCGTCATGCTATTCACCCAACAGCGTCCCAACTTCATGGCGCTGACAGCACTAGCCTCCGGCGCGGGGTTGTTTCACGGTTACGCTTACGGCGAATCCATCGTCGGCGCACAAATGACACCGCTACTTGCTTATTTGTTGGGTTTTAGCTTGATTCAGTACGCCATTTCTCTGCTTGCTCTTTTAATTGGCAACTGGACGATGAAGAAATTCACCCGCCCAACTTTCTCGCCCCTGCAATTCGCTGGCTTTGTCATCTGCTCAATCGGTACTGTTTTTCTCACTTCTTCGCTTTTGGGTTAATTGCATATTCCCCAGGACTATCAAATCAACAATGAAGACGCAACACATTCTATTTGTGTGTAAAACCTGTGCCACCGTTTGGCAAGATGGCAAACCACAAGGTAAAAGTGGCGGTGAGGAACTAATCGAAAATCTCAGCCAACTCCACCAAAATTGGGAATTACGAGATCGATTTCCCATTCAAGAAGTTGAGTGCATGAGCGCTTGCAGTCATGCTTGTGCTGTTTCATTCGCCGCCCCAGATAAATATACTTATCTGTTTGGGGATTTATCCCCCCAAAATAGCGCAGCCGCAATTCTAGAATGTGCCGCTCAATATTATGCAAAACCCAATGGTCTTTTGCCCTGGGCAGAACGACCAGAACCCCTAAAAAAAGGCGTAATCGCCCGCATCCCACCCCTCAATTAATTTAAGATGGCAGATTTGAGATTGAAGATTGAATTAAATCTTAAATCTGCCATCTAAAATCAGCAATTTTAGGAGCTTTTATGGCTGCAAAAATACCCGTTACTGTGATTACTGGCTTTCTCGGCAGCGGCAAAACAACTCTGATTCGCCAGCTATTGAAAAACAATCAAGGGCGTCGCATCGCCGTTCTAGTTAACGAATTTGGCGAATTGGGAATCGATGGCGAATTGCTGCGGTATTGCCAAGTTTGCGATGACGCTGAAGTGCCAAATACGAAGATTGTTGAACTCACGAATGGTTGTCTTTGTTGCACCGTTCAGGAAGAATTTCTCCCCACGATGCAACAGCTACTAGAAAGGCGAGAAAATTTAGATTGCATACTAATCGAAACATCCGGATTAGCATTGCCAAAACCTTTAATTCAAGCCTTTCGTTGGCCTGAAATTCGCACGGGTGCTACAGTAGATGGCGTAGTTACCGTAGTAGACTGCGAAGCCGTAGTATCTGGAACCCTGGCGGCGAATTTGGATGCTTTGGAAGCGCAAAGAAAAGCTGACCCCAATTTAGACCACGAAACGCCAATTGAGGAACTATTTGAAGACCAATTAGCTTGTGCTGATTTGGTGCTGTTGAGTAAAGTTGACCGAGTAGACGCTCAAACTCAAACTCAGGTGCAGAATTGGTTAAAACAGCAACTACCACCAGGAGTCAAAATTGTCCCTTGCGAAAGCGGTGAAATTAGCGCCGATGTTCTGTTAGGATTTAATGCAGCGGTTGAGGATAATTTAGACTCTCGTCCCAGTCACCACGATGAGGAAGAAGACCACGAACACGATGAGGATATTAATTCAGTTCACTTTATTTTAAACCGAGAGTTTGAGCCACAAGCGTTAGTCGATTCGCTGAAACAATTGGTGCAACAGCACGAAATTTACCGGGTTAAAGGGTTTGTTGCTGTTCCCCATAAACCAATGCGGTTAGTCTTGCAAGGAGTCGGTTCGCGCTTTGAGCATTTTTACGATCGTCTTTGGTTAGGAAACGAACCACGCGAAACTCGTTTGGTGCTGATAGGTCGCGCTTTGGATAAAAGTAAAATTGAATCGTCGTTGTGTTAATTTTTAGGTTTGTAGTAGCGCTTGATCGCTAAAAGTGGCACAACACTGATTTTGAACACGGATGCACGGATTAAATGGGGATTGTCATTTATAAGAATAAGACTAATGCTTGTATCCGTTTCCGATTCCTTGTCAGGTTGTGTCTTGCTAAAATGGCAGGTCTTCTGTTTGATTCCGCTTTTGCTCTTTCAGCCAATCAGGGACATAGATCCACTGATGGTTGTGGCGAAATTCTGTAGCAGGGGGTGAGGGAAATATGCGCCGAGTCCGAAGACTTCGTTCGCCAAAGTTCATTAATAGGCCAATTGGCAAACCTGTATGATTCAAGTATGTGATGACTTGTCCTAAATATTTTTGATGGACTGTGGCGAAGGCTTTAATTTCTAAAATGACTTTGTTTTCTATGATAAAGTCTGGTATGTAATAACCAAGTAAATTACCATTGTTATAAACGGGCAGTTTTTCTTGTGGGTCGAAGCTGATACCATTCTCGGTTAATGCCAGTTCGAGCGCTCGCTGGTATACTGCCTCTTTATAACCAGGCCCAAGTTGGCTGTGAACAGCCATCCCCACACCGATAATTCTATAGGTCAAATCTTCATGGGGGCCTTTAACTTTCTTGCCACTCATCTGTTCCCTCTGCTTGCTTTTTAGATAATCCTTTCCGGGATTGTGGCACAAGACCTATACAGCTGACATTGATATGAATACGGATACAAGGATGACGTGACTCAAAATCAATCGGTGCAGTACCACACGGATTCGGACACGGATACGCGGATCCAATATCCGTGAAAATCCCTGCATCCGTGTTCCAAATCCGTGTCGTTCGGTTTTTTGCTGGTGGTGAGGGATTGGTGTGGCTCTTTCTATACCTCAAGAATCTGATAATAGTGTAAGCATTAACCGAGTGGCGCTTCCCACTCTCTGCGACAACATCAATCCCGATCTATAATTACCCATGAACTTCTACCTTGGCATCGACTTCGGCACTTCTGGCGCAAGGGCAATAGTAATCGACTCTGAAGGTATTATCCAAGCAGAAGCGCAATATCCGTTTGCACAACCCAACCAGACCATTATCTGGCAGAATGCTTTATTTAACCTGCTAGGGCAAATTCCCCAGGAAATCCGAGGGGAAATCAAAGCGATCGCTCTCAATGGCACTTCTTCTACCGTCCTGTTGTGCGACAACTTTGGTAACCCCATTTCTGAACCTTTAATGTACAACGATGGACGGGGAATAGAAGTCATCGAAAAAGTCCGCGCGATCGCTCCTCCCAACCATACCGTAATCAGCGCCACTTCTAGCCTTGCAAAACTTTTCTGGCTAATCCAAAATGCCGATAATCTGCAAAATTGTTATTTCTTACATCAAGCAGACTGGTTAGCTTTTTTATTGCACGGAGGTTTGGGAGTTAGCGATTATCACAATGCATTAAAACTCGGTTACGATGTCGCAAATTTGTGCTATCCAGATTGGTTAGAAAATTTACCAGAACGTCATTTATTACCCCAAGTCCTCGCACCTGGGGTGCCAGTCGGTGAAGTGACGGCAGAAATTGCCACTCGCTTTAATTTGCGGCGAGATTGCATAGTTTGTAGCGGCACAACTGATAGTATTGCCGCATTTCTCGCCAGCGGTGCGAATTCTCCCGGTGAAGCAGTAACTTCTCTAGGTTCGACTTTAGTCCTAAAACTATTAAGTCGCACTCGCGTCGATGATTCCCGCTACGGAATTTATAGCCATCGCTTACCCTCGCTTGCGATCCCCCTCCCGTCCCCCTTGCAAAGGGGGAAGCTAGAGGATGCTTTGCCTTTAGTCTCAGGCGGGCACTTACCCCCCCTTGGCAAGGGGGGGCAGGGGGGGATCGATTTATGGTTAGTTGGCGGTGCTTCTAATACAGGTGGTGCAGTATTAAAGCAGTTTTTCACCAACGCTGAATTAGAAAATCTCAGCAGTCAAATTGATGCTGAGAAAGAATGTTTATTAGATTATTATCCATTGGTGAAGGCGGGCGATCGCTTCCCCATCAACGACCCCAATCTACCACCCCGACTCGAACCCCGTCCCGAAAACCCTGTAGAATTTCTCCACGGTTTACTCGAAAGTATCGCCCGCATTGAAGCCAGAGGTTACCAATTATTAACACAATTCGGTGCAACGCCGTTAACTCGCGTTTACACCGCTGGAGGTGGGGCGAAAAATCCTACTTGGCAAAAGATTCGCCAACGTCATTTGCAAGTATCTATCTTAAGACCGATTCATACAGAAGCCGCTTATGGTACAGCTTTATTAGCAATGCAAGCTATTAAACCATCGAACTGGCAGAATTAATCGCAGCGTTCGCTATTCTAATCCTCGCTCCAGGTTTCGCAACCAATTAAATCGCAAATGCGATCTCTTAGTAAATAGCCGCACTCTTCTAACTCGCATTCCACACAACGCCATTCCCCCGGTCTAATATACTCGCAAAGCGCATATATCGGTTGTCGGCGACTAATTGTACCTTTCTTAACCAGTTCGCGGGCTTCATCCCTAATCACATCGATTGAATAGCGGATAGTAGATGTCATCATCGCCTCTCCCCCTAATAAACGCTTGGGCTGCTTTTATATCATCGCTCTTTTCACACCACTTAGCTCATTAATGTCAAAAAACGATGAAAAAACCAACAAAACGAAATCTTTTAGCGATATTTTAAGCTTGGTCAATTGCTCCCTTGCTATTATACCTTAAACTCATAATTTTTGCAAGCATTGACCCGGATTTATACCTCTGGTTGCAACTCGACGCTGTATACAATTTTACCTTTTAGATCGCTCAACGCAACGGTGATTAATTTAGTTGCAGCATCTATTTTTACTGTTCCAAAGAACTGCATTTCTGCCGTAGGCGGAAGGTTTTGTTTCATGCCCACAGGTGCGCTTTGAAACTTGACTTGCGGACCAAAAGTATTATCAATTGCTTGCGGTCCAAAACTGCCACCGTGCAGCGGTCCTGCAGCGAATTCCCAGAAGGGTTTAAAGTCAGTAAATTGAGCTTTGGCGGGGTCGTAATAAGTCGCGACGGCGTAATGCAAATCCGAGGTCAGCCAAACAACATTTTTGATGTTATTTTGTTGGATAAACCGCAACAAATCTGCCAGTTCTAATTCCCGTCCCAAAGCGGGACCATCTCCGTTGGCAAAGTTTTCAAATGCCCTGCCATCGCGGACAATAATCCCAATTGGCATATCGCTAGCGATTACTTTCCAAGTTGCTTTTGAGGCGAGTAATTGGCTTTTTAACCACCGCACTTGTTCGTTACCTAAAAATTCTGTTTCTGCACTTTGCGAGGTCTGACGATTAGCAGAATTTGCCCCACGATAGCTGCGTTCGTCGAGCATAAAAATCTCTAAATTTGAGCCATATTTAAAAGCGCGATAAATGCGATCCGGATCCTTGGCGTCCCAGCGAAATGGCATATACTCAAGTAGCGCTCTTTTGCCACGCGCTGCCAGTAAATCGCAGCTTTTCACGGTATAGCGGTTATCATCGAGTATTTCTCCTGGATACCAGTTATTAGTAGTTTCGTGGTCGTCCCATTGGACTAACAACGGCACTTCTGCGTTGAAGCGGCGGACGTTTTCATCGAGTAAGTGATAGATATAATTGCCGCGAAACTCGGCTAAAGTTTCGGCAACTTTGGACTTTTCTGGGGTAGTAATATTTTTCCAAATCCTGCCGTCTTCTAGTCTAACTTCCGATAGAATCGGGTTGTCTGGATAGGCATTATCGCCGCAGTGGATGAAGAAATCTGGTTCTAGTTTTCGGATGGTTTCATAGATTTTCATCCCACCCCAATCTGGATTAATACCCCACCCTTGACCGCCGCTACAACCCGACCAAGCAAAGAAAATATCTTTACTTGAGTTAGGAGGGGTGCGGAAACGACCTGTAACGGGAATGCTGGAGATATTTCTATCGGCTAAATCTTGGAAAGTAACGCGATAAAATAATTGCTGACCTGTGGGTAAATCTGATAGGTAAACTCGCGCTGTAAAGTCGGTGGGTTCTAAAGCTGCTGACCCTACAATTCCTTGGACGTTGCGGAAAGTTTCGCTGGTGGAATATTCTACAATTATGCGCGCGGGTCGGTCAGTTTTGCTCCAAATTACGGCGCTATTTCCGGTAATATCGCCGCTGGCGACGCCGTAGGGAATTTGCGGACGCATTCTATCTGATGTTACGATGCCGGGAGCCTGGGCGAATGATTTTGAGAATAAATTGCTGGCAATAATTCCGCCACCTGTTAAAGCGGAACCTAGCAGGAATTTGCGACGACTGATTTGGTTTGAAGGTTTTCTTTCCAAGATCGCTTTCTCCCAGACTATAGTTTTATTTTAGGTGAGCGATCGCTTACTCAGGTAGGAACCAATGGATATAACCGCATTTTTCGCAGACTAGACACAAAGCATAGCGGTTCTTCCAGCTTGGATAATCAAGGGTAGGGACTCCCTCTGTTAACTGTACTTCTCGACGCCAGAAGAATTCATGGGCGCACACCAAGCATTTCAGTTCAACTTCGCCTACCTTGTAAGCTTCGGGTTGTTGCACTTGAAGAGGACACACCGGACAAGGAGACGCTCCTGACGCGGGGAAACCCCACGGATAAATCCGGGGGATTCAAGCAAGGAAGAATTTCTTTTCTCTCCACGGATAAATCCGGGGGCAAGTGACCAGGTGCAGAGATCTTGA